>NZ_JBAGBW010000001.1 GCF_039822205.1 Thermodesulfobium sp. 4217-1 | reverse complement strand
CAAGATAACTTCCTGCCTTGGTCCTTTTGGTGTGTTGTAGGATTGGACAAGTTCATATGTTGTATATTTTTTATTATTCTTTTTATCTGTCTTTGTGTTAGGTCGAATGTACATAAATACAATATATACTATCAAATTTTATTTGTCAAGTACTATATTAATATTCAGTCACTAAATTACACTTTTTAAGCAAAATGACAAATATTACTACAAAAGATGGCTTTTGGATAACGTTTGGGTTTTTAGGGGTACGGTATTTTAGCTAAATTTAGGAGGTTTTTGACGAAGATGGGTTAAGCTCTTAACTACAGCATCCTTAGCAGTTATCTTTTTGTTTATAAAGTCAATGTCTGCAGTTTTTGAACTTAGCTGCTCATCCTTGCCCTTTAGACTAAAGTCGGTACACTTTAAAGTGCCATTGTTTGGATCAAATTCCCCCGAATTAAAGTACATTGTATATCCATTAACAGAGACTGTTCCAGACAAGATGTTTACCATCTTCGTCTTTTTGTCATATGCAGCACTTTTGCCCGTAATGAGAATTGATTCGTTTTTATCATAAATTATTTCAAAATCATCGCCTATAATCTCATTTTGATTATCGTAAACGTTTTTCGCCTTCATCTTAAATGGGAGCTGAATATCCTTAAAACTATTTATTAGCTTTTCAGTATCATTGTTTGAATTATTGGATTTATGTAAAATTAAGAAATTAGTAAACAAAGCAAGAGATGCAAATATTAGCAAAACTAATACAGTTAATACTAAAAATTTTCTATACACTTTTAATAATCTTCAAAATACAGTTTTATGCCCTGTTCCAACTTATTTTGGATTCTTAATATCTTTTCTATAAACGCTCTCGCTGCGCCTTTACCGCCAAAATCCTCAATAACAACATCAACTCTTTCTCTTACAGCCTCAACGGCGTCACCCGGACAAGCGCTCACTCCACAAACTTCCAGTATTGGCAAGTCGTTATAGTCATCTCCCATATAAGCAACGTTCTCATAATTCATATTTAGCTCTTTCAGAATTTTGTTTAGCTCAACTATCTTATTGTCACAACTCATTATAAGATAGTCCACTTTCAGCTCTCTTGCCCTATTTTCAAGAGAGATAGAACTCCTGCCGCTTATAAAGAGAGTTATAAAACCCAGCCTCCTTGCCATCGCAAGGCCAAGACCATCCTTTACGTTAAAAACTTTTATTTCTTCTTTTGAAGAAACAACTATGCCTCCATCGGTAAGAACTCCGTCTACATCAAAGGCAAGTATTTTTATTTTCTTTATTCTATCTTCAAGACTCAACCTAAAACTCCTTTTTATACATTTTTTAGTAATTGTATCAAAAAAATTTAAATTTAGACTATGCCTGCCTTTAGTATGTCGTGTAAGTGAATCATGCCTACCGATCTTAATTCCTCGTCCACGACAGGCAATAAATTTATATTTTTATCTTGCAAAATCTTCAAAGCCTCAGTAGCTAACCGTTTTTCATGGATATAAACAGGCTGTTTTGTCATAACTTCTTCAGCACGTCTCTTTAAAAACAGGTCGTCAATCTCTACCTTCCTTCTTATATCGCCATCGGTTATAAGACCTTTTAGCACGCCATTTTTATCAATAACAGAAACTGCGCCAAGACCCTTTTTGCTGATCTCGAAAAGAGCCTCTTTGACGATAGTTTCGAGATTAACTACAGGGTTGTCTTTGCCCTTGTGCATCAGATCACAAACCCTGGTTATCAAACTCCTGCCAAGTGCGCCCCCTGGATGAAAAAGAGCGAAATCCTGAGGTCTAAAGTCTCTTAATTTCAAAAGACACATTGCAAGGGCATCTCCAAGAACCAGTGTAACCGTTGTTGAAGAGGTAGGAACAATATTATATGGACAAGCCTCTTTCTTCACGCCTATGTCAAGCACGATATCCGCCAAAGTGGCAAGCGCAGATGAGAGGTTGCCTGTCATAGCAATTATCTTTACCCCAATTCTTCTTAAAACTGGGCAAATAGTAATTAGCTCTGAATTTTCTCCGCTATAAGAAATTGCAATAACAAGGTCTTTGCCAGTAACCATACCAAGATCGCCATGAATGCCCTCTGCAGGGTGTAAAAACAACGATGGAGTTCCTGTACTTGAAAGAGTTGCTGCAATCTTTCTGCCAATAAGTCCCGACTTCCCCATTCCCGTGATAATTACTCTCCCATCACAGTTAAGAATAAGATCTATGGCGTCTAAAAACGATTTATTAATCTTATCGCAAAGTTGGTCTATGCTCTCTCTTTCGACAAAGCATACCTCCTTAGCAAGGGACAATACTTCTTCTCTATCCATAAATGCCTCCAAAATGTAAACAATTGTAAAATTTTAATTCAAGATGTTTATGTTTATTTAAGATCCTACAATCTTTTTTATTGCTATCAGACTCTTTAAAAGGTCCTCAACCTCATTAACTGGCATAGAATTTGGACCGTCGCAAAGAGCACACTCAGGGCAGTCATGACATTCCATAAATACGCCATCAGCGCCCGCTGCCACAGCAGCCTTAGCAAGAGTAGGAACAAATTTTCTTTCTCCTCCCGAAGAATCCCCTAAACCTCCTGGTAGCTGAACGCTATGAGTTGCATCAAATATGACTGGCACATTAAATGACCTCATGATCTGAATTGACCTCATATCAACCACTAAGTTGTTGTACCCAAAAGAATATCCTCTTTCTGTCATACAAACTCTTTCTTCGCCAGTAGACTTAACCTTCTCAATCATTGGGCCAATAGAATGAGGCGCTACAAATTGACCTTTTTTAATGTTGACAGGCTTTTTTGCTTTGCCCGCAGATAAGAGCAGATCGGTTTGTCTGCATAAAAATGCAGGCAATTGAATTAGATCGATAACTTCAGACGCAATAGATACTTCCTCTATACTATGAACATCAGTAGTTATTGGCAAACCAACTTCTCGTTTTACTCTATTAAGAATCCTCAATCCCTCTTTAATTCCAGGACCTCTATATGAAGAGAGCGACGTTCTATTTGCTTTATCGTATGAGCTTTTGAATATCACCTGGATATTCAATGAATTTGCGATTTCCTTAATAATGTTTGCCATTTTCATTACGTGGTCTTCGCCTTCAATAACACAAGGGCCCAATATAAAAAATAAATCTTTGCCGCCAATTTCTACATCATTTATCCTGAACACGCCTAAAACCCCTTTTACTTTTCATAATAAACTCAACAAAATCTTTGTGTTCCTCATATTTAGAAAAATCACGCTTTATTATACTTATAAGCTCATCTTTTGGGTGAATCTCTTCTATCAAAATCTTATATATTTTTTTTATTGCGCTAATTTTCTCTTGAGAAAAGCCATTTCTCCTTAGTGCCACTAAGTTTAGGCCCTTTGGAATAGCAGGGTTTCCATCGCTCATCACAAATGGCGGTATGTCTTGGACAACTTTTGCAAGTCCTCCCACCATACACATCCTGCCCACTCTAACAAATTGGTGAAATGCTGAGGCGCCACCCAGAAAGGCCTCTTTTTCAACAACTACATGGCCTCCAAGAACCGCATATGCAGCTAATGTGCAATTTTCATAAACCTTTGCATTGTGACCAAGGTGCGTATAGCACATTAAATATGAATTTTCTCCTACATAGGTCTCTTCGCCCTCGCCTGTTGCCTTGTGTATAACCACATACTCTCTTATAGTGACGTTATTCGCAATATTCACAAAACTTTTCTCGCCCTTATAGTGAAAGTCTTGCGGATCCTGACCCAAACAGGATCCAGTTGATATAAGACAATTATTGCCAACTCTAGTGCCATTTTTGAGCAAGACGTTATTAGCTAAACGGGCGCTACTACCGACCGTCACGTCGTCTTCAACTATACAAAAGGGGCCAATTTCTACCTCATCACCTATATTGGCCTTTGGAGAAACTATCGCAGTGGAGTGAACTTTAATCATATTATTTTGGAAGGTAGAACATTAGATCTGCTTCACACACAAGCTTATCTTCTACCTTAGCAGTGCAACTCATCTTACAAAATGGCAACTTTATCTTTGACACATTAGCCTCCATGATAAGGGTGTCGCCAGGTCTCACTACTTTCCTAAATTTTGCCTTCTCTACCGAACTAAAAAAAGCAATTGTCCCCTCTTTTTTCAAGGATACCAGTGAAAGAAAACCCGCAACCTGCGCCATTGCCTCTACCATTAGAACACCAGGGAAAATAGGGTCGTTTGGGAAGTGTCCAACAAGATAGGGATCGTTATTTGAAACATTTTTTAATCCTACCGCCCTAACGTTTGGTTCTAATTCAAGGATTTTTTCTACCAAAAGCATAGGGTACCTGTGCGGTAAAACCTTCATAATATCGTTTATATCGTACAATACAACACCTCCTCAATAAATCTAAAGAATCTAAATTTATATTTTGTTTAGCATTTTACTAACTGCTGTGTTTATTTTATGGCTAGGCCTAACAGCAACTATCTGGGCACGCGGCAAAAATCCATTAAGGTAAAGATCTCCAATTAAATCAAGGATCTTGTGCCTTGACGCCTCTTTTGAGCTCCTCATTCTCCTTAAAGGGTGTCCTTTTTCATCGAATACAAGAACATTATCTAAAGACGCTCCCATTGCCTTTCCCTTAGATTTTAATAAATCATAGTCAGATAGAAAACCGAAAGTCCTCGAGTTCAGAATGGATTCTCTTTTGTCTCTTCCGAAAATAAACTCGTCGCTAAGAAGCCCTAAACCCTTTGAAGTATAATCCAAATAAACCCTAAGTTCAAACCTTTTATATGGGAACAGATAAATAAAAGATTCATCTTCTTTATAAAGTATTGGCTTTTCAATAGACTTAAAAATATTTTTTTTATTTTTTTTCGAAAAAACATCAGATAATTTTTTAAAGAATTTAATAGCACTTCCATCTAAAATCGGAATCTCTTCGCCCTGTAAAATTTCAATTACAGCGTCATTAACGTTTAACATAGCAAGTGCGCATAAAAGATGTTCAACGGTAGATAGTCTAAAATAACAATTTTCAAGAACAGTAGCGTTTTCAGAATGAATAGCCATATCCTGAAAGTTTGAGAAAATCATATCACCTTTTTTTATCCAAAGCCCCTTATCAGACGGATAAACCTCAATCTTACAAACCTTGCCTGTATGAATCCCTATACCTTCGAATGTAGCCTTATTTAATTTGGAGATTGTAGTTCAACCCCTAAAGCATTTTCTAATGAGTCGGGTTTATCTTGCAATGTTCCAGTTAATATTACTTTAACGCTATTGTCAGAGTATTTTAGAACCTTAGCATCAAGGTTTTCAATCCATGCATTTAATTTATCCATATTTTGCGGATTAGATAAAAGTTGTTTCAAACTAACGCCTCTATTGTCTTTTAGCATCATAATTACAGAGATCATTCTTTCCTTAGCATTTTTCATTGCAGCATCGTAAGAACTTTTAAAGGGATCTGAGCTGGTAAATCCTCCAACACCAAAACCAATCGCAACAATCTGATTTTTACCCCAATCAATTGACGCATTGGGATACTCTTCTACCAAATTTGATGAAAATGCACTGGCAGAAAAGGAAATTAAAAATAGGGAGAGAAAAATTGTAACAACAACCAATTGCTGTAACCTAATGATATTTTTCATTTTTCCTCCTAAAAGACATATATATAAAAATAATAAAAAGCATATAATCTTTACTACTGCTTTTAATTAAAATTCTTCGCAATTATTTTGATCGCTTAAGCTCTCAATCTGCTCTTCTAACTTCTTAATTCTTTTTTCAATTTCAGGTAGTCGTTCTATCAAAATTCTCTCTTTAAAAAAATCTATGTAAGGTCTCGCAGGATAACCCATAACAGTTGAGCCATCTGGAACATCTTTCATAAGACCTGATTTTGCAAGAACCGTAGCTCCTTTTCCAATTGTAAGGTGATCCTTTGCACCTACTTGCCCAGCAAGAACGGCATTTTCCTTGACATGAACAGAGCCCGATAAGCCAACCATAGAAACAAGTATAACGCTTTTTTCAAGGATGCAGTTGTGAGCAATTTGCACAAGGTTGTCTATCTTTACATTATCCTTGATAACGCTGTTAGAAAAGGCTCCTCTATCTATAGCAGTATTTGATCCAATATCTACCTCATCGCCTATTGAAACTCCGCCTATCTGTGGTATCCATGTATGATGCCCATAAGCATCAGTCGCATAGCCAAAACCATCATTTCCTATTGTTACACCTGCTTGGATCAAGCAGTTTTCGCCTATCCTACATCTTTCTCTAACGCTCACAAAAGGGAATATCTTTGTTCCCTTGCCGATCGAGGTGCCCTCTCCGACATACACAAAGGCTACGAGTTCAACGTCATCTTCTATGATAGCCCCATCTTCTATGACACAGTAGGGACCTATATATGATTTATCAGAAATATTGGCACTGTTAGATATTACAGAACTCTTGTGAATATATGGCTCTCTATGTATCTTCGGATAAAATATGTTAAGTACTCTTGCCAGAGCCAATTTAGGCGAATCTACCTCTATGGTAGGCTTGTCTGATTTAAACCCCTTGTAACAAAGAAAGGCGCCCGCTTTCGAGGAGCGGGCACTTTCATTATTGGTCTTATCTATAACAAAGCTTAAATCATTACCAGATGCAACAACTAAGGGTTTGACATCATTTACAGCAATGTCATCTCCGCTTAAAACACCGCCAATTTCTTTAGCAAGTTCGGATAAAAGTTTATTGTCCATTCACCTTAGCTATTACCTGATCGGTAATGTCCAAACCGCCCCACCAAACTATAGCATTATCGAGAACTATTGAGACCCCATCTTGCTTTGCGACCGCATCAATAGCTGTTTTAATCTTAGGAAGCACAGTTTGCAACTTCGCATCAATCGCAGATCTTGCAGCATCAACGTCTTTTGCCTTAAGAGCAAGTTCCTGGTTGATTTGATCGTATAACTTTTTCAGCTGATCTTGAGATTGGCCAGAAGCTTGAGCCTGAGCAAATTCTTGCTGTTTCTGATTTCTCAATTGCTCAAATTGGGTTTCAACCTGATTCTTTTGATCGATAAGAGGTTTCAACTCGTTAACTCCTGCCTCAACTTTCATAAGATCGATATAGGCAACTACATTGTCCTTTGCCATCGCCTTAGTTTGAAATGTAAACAAAACTAAAATTGCACAAGCAAACAATAACAAACTCTTCTTCAAATAAAGCCCTCCTTTTATATTCAATAAACTATTAGCGTAAGGCACTTAACAAACACCTATGCTCTTCACCGCTAACTGATTATTACCGTCTTTAAGCAAAACCTCTAGCACCTTAGAATGGGTTCCCCATACCAAAGTAACCCTTGAAGTGATTGGACGAATATGCACCATCAACACGAACTGGGCCAAATGGGGTATTTAACATTATACCCATACCGACGCCTGCATGAAGCTTAAAGTTTGGCCAATCGGTATTGCCGCCCCAGGCATCACCAATATCGGTAAACAGTGCGCCCCTAGTGCCTCTTATAAATGGGAACCTGTATTCAAAATTGCCAATTGCAAAGTATTTGCCATAGTATTTGTTATCTGTTATGCCCCTAACCGTTCCCTGACCGCCAACATAGTATTGATAGTATACAGGCATTATCTTGCCAGAAGGAACTATAGAGGTGCCACCCATAAATCTAGAGGCAAATACGTGTTCTTTTGACTTATCCAAAGGTATATAATCTCTGAATTCGGCAATCACCTTGTCGAATGAGTACAAACTTGACCCCCCAAGGAAGCCGTTTGTCTGAGATATGCTCGCGCTTGCAAAGTATCCCTGACGAGGGTCTCTGGTCTGATCCCTGGTGTCCCTTGATAGCGCATAGGTTAGAGATCTATAAGAACCGTTTGGCCTATCATATTGATCGTTTGGATTAATCGTCTGATCTGTAGAAAGGTGAACCCTTTCATAACCAGGAGTGATAGTCTGTCTTGTATATTTATCGAAAATTGGGAAGCCAAATGACATATTAAACCCTGCTGCCTTCTCATCGGTAGTATAACCGCCTATCAGCAAGCCATAAGTTCTATAATTGTACAGGTTTGCTGCAAAGGACATATTGTGATCGTTGAAGTTAGGATCTGAAAAGCTAATTGAATAATAGGATTGATTTGTGCCAAACTGCAGTCCAATAGACATAGTTTGCGCCCTACCGAACATATTGGTATCAGATAGAGTTATCATACCTATGGCATTGTATGCAGTGCTGTATCCTGCCCCAAACGTAACAGAACCAGTTTTCTTCTCCTTCACGTCTATGTCAAGGAATATTTCGCCTGGCTTTGTTCCTGGCTCAAACATTACGCCTACATCGTCAAATATGTTCATATCATAAAGTTTGTTTATATCTGCCTTAACTTTGTTGTAATTAAATATCTCGCCTGGCTTCACGCTAAGCTCTCTTCTAATAACGTGTTCTACAGTTCTGTGGTTGCCCAATATCTTTATAGCCTGTATCTTTCCTTCTGCTATAGTCACCAACAAATGTCCCGAAGGATCAAGATTTGCGTCCATTATCCTTGCTGCTGTGTATCCCTGGCTTGCATAGTAATCCTCAACCCTTTTTAGAGACTTGTCCATCTCGTTGTAGTTAAAAACTTTGCCTGTGGGCAAATTCATTATGCTAAGAATTTTATCAGTTGGGATAACAGTATTGCCTTGTATTAGAACTCCTTCAAGAATTGGATTCTCTGTAACAACGTAAATAAGCTTGACTCCGTCCTCAAATGGCTCTGTTTTTGCCTTCACATCGCTAAAATAACCTAAAGCATAGATAGACTTCAGACTCTCTTGAACGTCATTTGGAGTAATATTGGAGCCAATTCTAAAAGGGACCGCAGACAATATGTCCTCAGTCGCAATGTTTTTATTACCTTCTACCCCAAATGCAGTTACCTTAACATAGCTGCTGCCAGAACTTCCCCCGTCAGCAAAAGAAACCGCAGACAAACCAACCAATAAAGTTACGAGAAAAAAACTAATTATAAAAAAACGCCAGGGCATATTTTCTCCCCTCTCAATAAATTTTGTGATTCGATAAAGCTATCATATCATAATTGTAAATTTGTTAAAAGATAATTGATGGTAGTATCTTTCCAGTCTTCATCGCTAGTCAGCGGGAAATTATCCAAAACTGAAAATAAAGGTCTTTTTGCAGGCGTAACAAATTCATCTGACTTAGCAGGAACAAGCTCTATATTTAACTTAATGGTCTTAAAAATAAACTCAGCCCATTGAAATCTTGAGCAGTATCCAGAATTTGTAATATGGTAAGTGCCATAGGGCATATTATTTATCATATTTAATGTTTTCAGGGCCAAATATCTTGCACTAGTTGGACTAGAAATCTGATCGTCTACTATCTTAAGGCTGCTCTTGCCTTTAGACCACTCAACAAGCTTCCTTGGAAAAGAGTTTGGACCATCACCAAATACCCAGCTAGTCCTTACAATATAATGCCTTGAGCACAAAGAAGACACTTCTCTTTCGCCAGAAAGCTTTGATTTGCCATAAACTGAAATTGGATTTGTCTCATCAAAGATCAAATACGGTCTCTTCGAAGTCCCATCAAAAACATAGTCTGAGCTAAAGTGCACAAGTACAAAGTTAAGTTCGTTCGATAACACAGCAAGGTTTCTGGGGCCCAAGGCGTTAACTCTATACGCTGTTTCCTGATCAGATTCAGCCCTATCAACTTGGTTATAGGCAGCACAGTTTAAAACAATATCTGGCATATAATTTTTCATCGCCTCTTTTAATTCAAAAAAGTTAGTTATGTCCAACATAGTTTTATTAAAAGATATCAACTCAAAATTAAAATTTGCTGAGTTAGTCAAAAACTCTTTTGCGAGCTGACCATTTGAACCCAAAAGAATTACTTTCACTAATAAACCTCAACCTGGGCATCGTCGCCTATAAAAAACCTATAAGCCTTTACCAATTCTTCTTCTTTGGAAATATATGTCCTTCTACCTATCAAAGAGGTATCGATTCTCCCTACGCCAAAAATTTTACTTTCCTCAAGGACGACAGAGTGTTCAATCTCACTTTTCTCAATATGGCACCTGTCACCGATGCTGGTATATGGCCCTATAAATGAATCTATTATAATCGCTCCAGCCCCTATGACCGCTGGTCCTCTGACTTCACTCCTCTCAATTCTTGCAGTTCTATCAACTTGAACCCTGCCAACAATTTTAGAGTCTACATTTTCTCCCAAAACCTGTCTTTTAATCTTTTCATCCAAGACTATTCTATTCGCTTCCAAAATTTCATCTTTTTTGCCTGTATCAAGCCACCAACCTTGTAGAACCTGTGCTTTTACAAAATTTTTTCCTGTGACCATTGTATCTATTGCGTCTGTAATCTCAAGCTCATTTCTCCAGGAAGGCTTTATCAGCTTGATAGCGTCGTGAATCTTATTCGAGAAAATGTAAATTCCCACAAGGGCAAGGTTTGAAGGCGGATCCTTTGGTTTCTCTATAAGTTTTGTTACATTGCCATTGTCATCTAAAACAGCGACTCCAAATCTCGTAGGATCATCAACCTCTTTAAGAAAGATCATCGCATCAAGACCTTCAGAAAAAAATCTATCTATATAAGAACTTATACCATTCTCTATGAGATTATCGCCCAAAAACATCACAAAAGGACTATCCTGCAAAAAGCCCTGGGCGGTTTTAACTGCGTGCGCCAAACCAAGAGGCTTTTCCTGCAAGATAAAATTAAAATCTATTTTTTTATTGTCAAAAGTATACTCTGCAAGAACTCTTTTTACCTCTTCACCTGTCTCAGGAGCTATTATTACCCCAATATCCTCTATCCCAGCCTGTAGTATGTCATCGATAACAAAATATAGTATAGGTCTATTGGCTACAGGTATCAGCTGTTTTGTAAAGGTGTAGGTAAATGGCCTGAGCCTTGTTCCCTTGCCACCACTTAATATAAGCGCCTTTGCTCTTTTCATAAGAACCCCTTTATTTTTTCTTATTATTATAAAACACAATTATGATTTTATTTATTATTACCCATTGTCCTTCTTGATAGTCTGCCCAAAAAAATAGAAAAATATCTATTTAGAAACCATATTACAAGGATAGAAAAAAATAAAGAAACCGCTGTCAAACCAAAGCCGCTAATACATTGTTCGATAAAAAATTTTTTGCTCGTGATAAAAAAATCAGGAAAGCCGAAATGGTAAAAAAGATATTCATTTGTTTTTTGAAAAAAGTAAAAGATTGCCTCATGAAGGGTAAACACAGTAAGGGTGTTTTTACCAATGTAAAGCATAAAAGGGTTGTTTTTTGTAATATTTGATACATAAAGCCAGAATGATATTCCACTAATAGTTACAAAATATCCCAAAAAGTCAGAAAAAAACAGGCCTTGAAATACATCAAATTCGTCAATGAGTAAAAAAAGCGCAGCGTTTATTATAAGAACAAATAAAAAGAGCAATAATTTATATTTTTTTATCCCTATAAAATTATTCAATAAGGTGTTTAGAAATTTAGAGCTTTTGAAAGCATACCCCAAACCAAACCATATAAACCCCGCTGCGATTCCCCAAAAAAATAAAACTCCATAGCTTCTAATGGCTCTTAACCAAAAAACTTGAGCGTTGTCAAAAAGTTTTAAAGATGAGCTTATAGCGTCAATTTGTAACCCAATACACATACAAGAGATAAAGATAACAAAGATTATATACTTTTTCTTTGAACACCTTAAAACATAATCATACAAAGTAGAAACAAAAAATATCGCAGGCAAGAACCAAAGGGGCGTTGTAAATTGATTCTCTTTTACTATTAAGAGATTTGTAAAGTACGTAAAGAAAATCGGTCTATGTGAGGTCAGGATAAGCATAGAATATATATAAATAAGAATCCCAAAAAAGAAATAGGGAATAATATATCTTCTTATATTTCTTAAAAGGACATGACCAGGACCCATCTTAAGCTTTGGGTTAAACACAAAGCCTGCTACAAACCAAAAAAGAGCCAAATGAAATGAATATGCATATTTAATTAATACTTCAGGAGAAAAATAGGTGGTATGCCCAAAAGCTATCCAAAATATTCCATAAAATTTTGCTTTATCGACCCAATCAATTCTCTTTTGCATAAACTATTATATTAGCATAAATAATGTCATAAAATAATGTCATTTGAAAGTTTATGAATAAAAAATATCCCAAAAAATTAGCAGTCACAGAATTAATAATTCCGTAACTGCTAAAATATTATTAAATTAAATTTATTAATTATAAATTCTACTTAACGCTCTTGTGACAAAACCACCAATCAAAACAATTGACTTGACCCGACCTTTCTGCGGCACCTTTTACATCAGAAGGAGGTGGAACTATTACGTCAGAGCCTACCAAATCACTATTGGGCCAATTTGCTGGAATTGCAACCTTATTTTTATCAGAGACCTGCAAGGCTTTAACTGCTCTAAGTATCTCATCTATATTTCTGCCCAATTCTTGTGGATAATACAATACAAGCCTTAATATAGATTTATCGTCAATTACAAACACTGCCCTAACTGTGTTTGTCCCTTTTGCAGGCTGTATCATTCCAAAAGATTTTGCTACCTCACCCATATCATCTGCAATTACAGGAAATTCAATGTTTACTCCAAGTTTTTCTTTAATCCACTCAATCCATTTAATGTGAGAAAATACCTGATCAATTGACAAGCCAATTAATTCAGCATTCAAAGCCTTAAAATCACCTAACTTTTTTTGAAAAGCAACGAATTCAGTGGTACACACTGGCGTAAAGTCAGCAGGATGGCTAAATAACACTACCCATTTACCAGAATAATCATCTGGTAGATTAACCAAGCCCTGAGTTGTTTTTACTTTTCTATTTTCAATTTTTTCACCCAAAAGCGGAAACGTCATAAAATTACCTCCTAATTTTTTAAGTAATAATTATTATTATTATTACTTAAAATTAAATTTTTGTCAATCTAAATTTAATGCCTAATCAAAAATCTTATCTGGATTTAGCAAACTGTTGGGATCGAGTGCAGCCTTTATAGCCCTTCCGAGTTCTATAGCTCCTTCATCAAACTCAAGCCTTAGAAAGGGGGCCTTCATATAGCCTATTCCGTGTTCTCCTGAAAGCGTACCCCCAAGATTTATCGCCAATTCAAATATTTCTCTTATAGCATCTTGCACTCTTTTCATTTCCTCTTCATTTCTCTTATCGGTAAGTATATTTGGGTGAAGATTTCCATCTCCAGCATGACCAAAGATTATTACTTTCAAAGAGTATTTTTTGGCAATTAAGTTTATTCCCTTTATCATATCGGCAATTTTCGAACGCGGTACGGTAGCGTCTTCAGAAATCTTTGTTGGAGCTATTTTTCCGCAAGCAGGAGATATAGCTCTTCTCAGAATCCAAATTTTGTCCATTTCGTTATTATCTTTTGCTAAAATAAAGTTAAAACCTTTCGAATTCAAAAATTTGGCAATTGTATTAACAACTGATTCTACTTCCTCCTTAATGCCGTCAACCTCAAGGATAAGCAAGGCATTTGTATCAGAAGACACATCAAAAAAGGCATATTCCTTCACTATATCTATGGCAGTCCTGTCCATTATTTCAAAGGTCTTGGGTACTATGCCCTGGCTAACTATATCGTTTATACAAACTGCAGCATCTTCAAGGTCTTTAAAGCTTATCAAAAAGAGATTTCTTGTGTCTGGATTTCTTATAAGCCTTAAGCCTACCTTTGTAAACACTCCAAGTGTACCCTCAGAACCAGTAAACAAATCAATTAGGTCTGGATTTTGAAATACGTCGACACTTATCACGCTGCCATCTGACAAAACAACTTCGAGAAATTCAATGTAGTCTCTAGTAACACCATATTTAAAACACATTGGCCCTCCCGCACACTCAGACACGTTGCCGCCAATAGTGCACCACGCACTGCTTGCAGGGTCCGGAGGATAAAAAAGACCCTTTTTAGAGGCGAAGTCTGCAAGCTCTTTCGTTACAACACCAGGCTCAACAACAGCCAACTTGTTATCCACATCCAGGCTAATAATTTTGTTCATTTGAGTTAGCACAAGGGATATCCCCCCTTTTAGGGGCACGCTGCCGCCAGAAAGATTGGTACCAGCACCCCTACAGGTAACAGAAACCCTATACTTGCTTGCAAGATTCAAAACCTGAGAAATTTGTTGAGTGGATTCGCCAAAAACTACCATCTCAGGCAAAGAGTTCTTAAAGGTTGCGTCATAAGAGTACAAATAGAGGTCCTCTGAATCATCGGTTATCCTTCTTTTGCCTATAGATCTTTCAAGTTCTTTTTTAAACTTAGAATATGGCAGTGAAGTCTTGATATGATTATCTTTTAAATCAATTTTCTGAACTGCGTTAAGAATATCAGCCTTTATTTTATCAATCTTATCATTAGAGTTAAGATTAGAATAAAAACCTTGATCATTTATAAATTCAGATTGAAATGCCCTTTCGAATTTTTCTAAATCGCTAAATTCCTTAAAAATTAAGCAAACAAGGCTCATTAGTGGAAAAATAATTTCATCGCAGTCTATATTTAAGCCTTTTAAAATATTTTTAATACGTTTCGTCTTATCTATAAAATCTTTATTATCAAATTTTATCTTTTTAATCAAGCCCTCATCATTTGGAAAATTTAGTTCTGAAACTTCATGATTTCCTGAATTACTGCCAATTAAGGGCTTTAGCTGAATTTCAAGTTCACCTGCCACCTCTTTGTCAACTATAATCGTTGCAAAGAATTTATCAAAAAATTCTTCCTTGTGTATTAAATAAAAAGCAAAGGTGAGAACCCTTAATTGTTCTAAAATAGAATTCAAATTGGTTAATTGAGAAATTTCTTCAAGAAAAAAATTAAAAATCCTGTTTTCTCTCTTTGGATGCAGTCTGAGCACTAAATTTGTTGGAATAGCTAACTCTTTAAAACCTAGCAAAAACCTTGTAAAGTCGTAGCCGCTCGCACACTTTACCACTTTTTTATTTAGATCGATTTTCTTACCAAATTTTGTCTCAAAGATTGAACCTAATGCAAAATTAAAGATAGAGCCATACAGATGATGAGATGGATTTGGCAATTTTAGATGAAAAAGGTCAACAATCCTCAACTGCGGATAAAGTTGGTTGGCAGTAGGCAAGAAAACAAGATCCCCCTTAGACAGTTCTAAATTTAAGTCTCTAACCAAAATATTTGGATCGACGCATAATACTTGATTTACGCTATCTATTTCTAATAGCATGCAGGATATCCATCTGCTCTTGGCTCTGATCCACCAACCAAAACTCCATTGTCCAATTTGACAATAATCTGTCCTCTGCCAAAGCTTATTGAATCTGAAGTAACATCTACGTCGTGTCCCATCTTCACAAGGTCATCAGCTATATTTTGGCCAATCCCACTTTCAACAAGCACCTTCTTGCCGCCAAGCCACTGAAATCTTGGCGCATCAAGTGCAGCCTGAGGATTATCCAAAAAGTTGATCATATTTACAAGGACCTGAACGTGTCCCTGTGGCTGCATAAATGCCCCCATTACGCCGAATGGGCCAACTGCATTGTAATCTTTCGTTATAAAACCAGGAATAATAGTATGATATGGCCTTTTCTTCGGGGCAATGCAATTGGGATGGCCCTCTTCAAGGACGAAATTCGCCCCCCTATTGTGCATAGCAATTGAAGTATCATCTATTACTATGCCAGAACCAAAGCCCATGTAGTTGCTCTGTATGTAGCTAACCATATTTCCATAGCCATCAGCGGTACACAGATATACGGTATTCCCGCAATATGCACTTTGAGTTTTTGGCAAAAAAGCACTATCTGATATAACCTTCGATCTATTAAATCCATACTCCTCGCTAAGAAGCTCCAAGACATCTTTCTTCATATCTTTAATATCTCCAACATAAGATAGAGCGTCTTCAAAGGACAATTTTAGCGCTTCAATACATCTATGAAAATATGAGCTGTCTCTTAAAATATCAAAACGTTTCAAGATGTTTAGCGACATAAGAGCCACTATTCCTTGACCGTTTGGCGGAAGCTCCCATATATCATATCCGTGATAGTCAATTTTCAATGGCTCTACCCACTCGCCTTTAAAATCCTTTAAGTCGCGCTCAGATATATAACCTTTATGTTTTTTAAAGAATGAAACAATCTTTTCGGCTAGCGGGCCGTCATAAAAGGATTTGCAATTAGTTAGAGCTAATTCTTCTAAGGTTTTGGCAAGATTAGTATTTTTAAATATTGAAGCAGGCTTTGGTGCCCCATCCTTTGCAAAGTTTTCAAACCAATGACCAAACTCATCTCCTTTTTGCTCTGAGATGACATTGTAGAAATTCTCCCATAGCCTAGAAATTATCGGCGATACAGGATATCCATAGCGAGCTAAATCTATAGCAGGAGCAAATACATCAGAAAGACTTAGCCTTCCAAACTTTGACGAAAGCTCTCCCCATCCCCATGCTACGCCAGGAACAGTAATAGACTCAAATCCAAATCTAGGCATTTTCTTAAATCCTTTTTTAGTCAAGAGATCAAGGTTTATATTTGAAGGCGCATACCCGCTTGAATTGAGGGCATGAAGTTTGGAATCCTTCCAAATCATCGCGAAAGAGTCCCCACCAACCCCGCAAGAAGTTGGTTCAACCACTGTAAGGGCTGCAGCCGCTGCAAGGGCTGCGTCAACAGCATTGCCTCCTTTTTGTAAAATAGACAAACCTGCCTGAGATGCAAGTGGCTGGGTAGTAAGAACCATTCCATTTTTTGCAAAGCAAACGTGCCTTTCTGAAGGATAGGGATATCTTTGAAAGTCAAACATCTTTCACCTCTTGTTTAGAGTAGTTTCCTAAAATTATATATTGTTATGACAAGATTTCCTCTATAATATATTAAGATCAAAAATATTGGGGGTAAGAATGGATAGATTGAAGGTTGTATTACAGGGTTTCCCTGCAAAATCAAACAGAGGGTGGCTTGGATGGTGTAATGTAGTCTTGATGTCCACATCAAATGGTTATTTTCTCTTTGATACTGGCAGTTATGGAGATAGAAGAGAGCTCTTAGATTCTCTAAAAAATTTAGGGGTCAATTTATCAGAAATAAAGGGAATATTTCTTACTCACTTTCATTTTGACCACGCAATAAACATTGAACTTTTTGAAAACGCTAAAATTTATATGTCAGAAAGAGAATACAAGTACATTACAAGCGGTTTTTTCGAAAAAGCATCAGATCTCTATGTGCCTAAATCTATGATAAGTTATCTTTTAAATAGAAATCCCGTAATATTAAGAAATAACGAGAAAGTCTTAGATGACATAGTCGCAATAGATCTGCCTGGACACACCCCTGGATCTATGGGATTTCTTTTAGAGAGCACGAAAACTTTGATAGGCGGAGACGCTGTCAAAAATATTAAAGAATTCTACAACGAATTGGACACGCTACTTGTTTTCGGAGACATTCACGATTATAGAGAGTCGCTGAAAAGAGCAAAACAGATGGCAATTAATTTTGTTCCAGGTCATGACTCAATATTTAGCTTTAACAAAGAAATAAAGAAATTAACCGATTTAAAGGTTATAATTTATAGCAATACAAATTGGGAAGAGACCGCGCCAAAAGAGTTTAAAATTACCTAAATATTAAGGAGAAAGATTATGAAAAAGTGCACCTTTATCTTTTTAATTTTAGCCTTGCTAATGCTTGTAAAAACTTCATACGCCGACTTTAACCTTAGCAACATATCTCAAAACGAGTTGCTCCTCAAACAAGGAGAGACAAACCTTGTTTTGCCGGGCGAATATTTTGAAATTAGCATCAACGATCGAGATAATAGTAATTTTTCTATAGATTATGACAAAAATCTCCTAGAACTAACGAGAGACGAGAGCTTGTCAGGTAACAAAATCTATTACTTCAAAGCAGTTGCAGATAAGGTCTCAAACACAAAAATAGTTGTCAAGTCAGACAAAGAAAGCTCAAAACCTCTTACGTATGATATTTATATCTCACCAGCAGACGATATACCCCTGGTCACGATAAAGGATATAAACGATAGCCCGGATAAGTTTATAAATAGCTTTGTAAGATTGAACGCTAGATTTCTCGGCTGGTCAAGACCAGTTAACACGAATGATATTTGGGGAACACTGGTGACAAAATCAGACACAGTAATAGAGGACAACACTGGTGCAGCTTTTATCTCGGGAACAAGCTTTATGTATAAAACTGACAGCGCTGTTCCATTTATAGCAAGAATAAAATCAAATGGAAAAACTGGCTTTGAAATATATTTATTAAAGTTACTTAAATGAGTTATTTTTCTTCTTTGTCTTACAGATATTCAAATATTTATATAGTGAAGGAAAACGAATTTGTTAAAAGAATTTTTCTAAATGATGATAGTTTTTTGTCTTTTTATGAAAAAAATAATCCAAAGAGAAACGATCTTATCTTAAAAGATGAAGTAATGCAGTTAACTGAGTACATAGATGGCAAAAGAAAAAAATTCGACATTCATTATGAGCTTTTAGGTACGGAATTTCAAAAAATCGTCTGGGAAAAAATATTGGGCATTGGGTATTCAGAAGTTAAAAGGTATTCTGATATAGCAAAAGAAATTGACAAACCTCTTGCAACAAGAGCAGTCGGCAACGCTTGCAGTAAAAATGTCCTGCCAATAATTGTTCCATGTCATAGAATTATTTCCACAAAAGGCCAGGGTGGTTTTTTCGGTCAGGATAATGAATTTAGCCAAATCAAATCATATCTTCTAAACTTAGAAAGGACTTCTTAAAGAAGTCCTTTCTAAGTTTTTTAACTTTAACGCAATGCTATTTAAACTTTAAACTTATCAACTTCTTTATCAAGGCCTTCTATCTTCTCCTTTAGAGATTGAGAAATACCCTTGAGTTGATCCATCATTCCTGTCTGCTCTTGTGTGGTTGCACAAATCTCTTCTGTAGAGGCAGCGCTCTCTTCTGATATTGCGGCTACATTTTCAACTTCTTTCTGAACTTCTAGTGCAGCATCGTTCATCTCGTTTGCGCTAGCTGAATATTCTTCTGATAGAGCAGCAAGGTTGCTAACATTTGCCTCAATATTTTTTATACCGCTCGTAACTTCATTTACGCTATCCCTTGCCCTTGTTATCTGCTTTAACAAGCCTGCGATATTAACAGTAATCATATCAAAAGATCCCTTAACTTCAGATGACAGAGCCCTTCCGCCATCTACTTCAGATAGTGCCTCGGCCATTGACGCCGATGCAGCCTTGGTCTCTCTCCTTGTTTCGTTGATCAAGAGAGCTATTTCGTTTGCTGCTTTTTGTGATTCTTCAGCGAGCTTTCTGACTTCATCAGCTACAACTGCAAAGCCTCTTCCCGCATCTCCCGCCCTTGCTGCTTCAATGGCTGCATTTAAGGCTAATAGATTTGTCTGATCGGCTATATTTGAAATAAAATCGACAATCTTTCCTATGTCATCAGATCTTTGATCGAGAATGCCAATATTTTTGGACAAATCATCAACTGCGTGTGCAATTCTCTCTGCAAGCTCTTCTCTCTTGCCAAGTACTTCATGACCATTTTTTGCTTTTTTATCTACGTTTGCCGCAAGAGTATTAACCCCTAATGTAGCCTTTTGAAGAGTGTCGGTATTCTTTGCAATATTGGCTACGCTTTCGGCAATCGAAGACGCGTTTGTCGCCTGTTCCTCTGCTCCCTTTGCAATTGCAGTAATGCCTCCTATAAGCACCTGAGCGCTATTTGTCAATTTTTGTGCAATATTGGAAAGAGCTTCCACGCCCTTTGCAGTGCCCTCAGAAGTTTTCGACGCCTCCTGTGCCGCACACGATACTGAATCTGATACCTTTAAGAGTTGGTCTGAAATATTTAAAATTTCGTCTGAAGAAGAGTTAATATTAGAAATTATGCTTACCAGACTTTGCCTCATTCTTTCAATAGATTTTGCGATAGTGCCCATCTCGTCTTCGTATACTCGCTGCATCTTGGTGCTGATATCTCCTCTTGCTATTCTCTCTATTCCGTCGACAGTTTTGTATATTGGCTTCATCAAGAATATCTCCAATGCGAACATAAGAAGCGCTATGCCTATAATAATTGCAAGCAAATTAAGACCGAATTGAATTAAAGTAAAATTAAAAAGCCCAGAATCATAGAACCCTGCGCTCTTTGCAACAAAGAGCATCCCTATAACCTTGCCATCTATATCCTTCAACGGAGCATAGTATGAGTAATAAGGCTTGCCAAATAGAGAGTTTTTAATTTGTAGAGGCTTTCCTTCCTTTAGGACTGAATCCAAAATCTTGGAGTTGTCCTTCTTGGTTCCGATGGCACGTGAGCCGTCTTGTTTTGTGAGAGTGGTGCTAACCCGCGTATCGCTGTCAAAAAATGTCGCTTCTGCGCCCATCTTTTCTTTAATCTGATCCACAATAGCATTAGAACCAGATATCATCATGCCAGTAGAAACCGCACCGATGATCTTGCCAGTATCGTCCTTTATGGGTGCGCCTGCTCTAATAGACAACCCAGTTACATTGCCTTTCGAAATGCCCGAGACCACCTCGCCCTTAAGGGCCTTGTTCACCTCAACCGCTTCTTTTATGGTATCGAGCCTTTTTGCAGGATCGTGCCCCCTCATTAATACCTGTTCCTGAGGATTTACAACGGTAATAAAAAATCCTGGGTGATCCTTCACATAACTAGTTAGAATAGTTTGAAGTTGTGCCATATTGTTTGACTTTATTGCAGAGACTACGTCTGGTTCCTTTGAAACCACTATAGCCATTTGTTTTGCGGTTGATATGTCGCTCTCAAGTAATAGATTTGCTCCATCGTAAAGTGTCTTTACGTCGTAGTTTGCAGAGATATTAAAAGCATTACTCAGTTGCAATAGGCCCCCACCCGACAGAAATAGGCCAAAAACAAGAAAACTTACAAAAACAGAAAACCCTAATTTCTTTCTTAAAGATAGATCTAAAAAAAATTTAAAGAACTTTTTCATCTACTTGCCCCCTTGAAAGCAAAATATAATGTAATAATAATTATTTCTAGGTGTAAATTACTTTTATAATAATATTATATATCAAAAGTAAAAAATTTTTTTTATTATCATTATAATTCAATTACAAGTTATTAAATTTTACAAATAAAATAAAAACCCCTCCATCACTGGAGGGGCACACTATTAAAGATACTATCCAAACAACTTTTAGAAGTCTCCCATGCCGCCCATGCCGCCCATGCCGCCTGGAGCTGCTGGCATTGGTGCCTCTTTCTTAGGCTTATCGGCAATAAGTGTATTGGTAGTAAGGATCATGCCGGCTATAGATGCAGCATTTTGAACTGCTGAACGAGTCACCTTGGCAGGATCAACAATTCCGCTCTTCACCATGTCGACATAGGTTCCATTAGAAGCATCAAATCCAACGCCAGGCTTCTCTTCTTTAAGCCTTGCCACAACAACTGAACCCTCAAAACCTGCGTTTGAAGCTATTTGTTTACAAGGAACCTGAAGTGCCTTCTTTACTATTTCAAGACCAACTTTCTCTTCGCCCTCGTAGCCCAAGCTGTCAAGAGCCTTCAAGGCATGTATTAATGTAGCGCCACCACCAGATACTATGCCCTCTTCAACAGCTGCACGTGTTGCAGAAAGAGCATCCTCCATACGGTGTTTCTTTTCCTTAAGCTCGGTTTCTGTCGCAGCTCCTACTTTGATAACTGCAACGCCGCCTGAAAGCTTTGCTAAGCGCTCCTGAAGCTTTTCTCTGTCATAGTTGGAATCTGTCTGCTCGATTTCTTTTTTAATCTGAGCTATTCTTCCTTTAATAGCCTCAACGGAACCTTTACCATTAATTATTGTAGTCTTTTCCTTTGTAACCTTTACCTTTTCGGCTCTGCCAAGATGCTCAATCTTTGTATTCTCAAGTTTCAGACCTACATCCTCAGATACTACCTCTCCGCCAGTAAGGATGGCGATATCCTGAAGCATTGCCTTCCTCCTGTCACCAAATCCTGGCGCCTTTACAGCAACCACATTTAATGTCTTTCTAAGCTTGTTCACAACGATCGTTGCAAGTGCTTCACCTTCTAAATCCTCGGCAATAATAAGCATTGGTTTGCCATTTCTTGCAATTTCTTCAAGTACTGGCAATATATCTTTTAAGATGTTTATCTTCTTATCTGTAATAAGAATATATGGTTCGTCGAGCTCTGCCTCCATCCTCTCTGGATCGGTCACGAGATAGGGAGATACATAACCCTTATCGAATTCCATACCCTCAACGATATCAACGCTAGTTTCAATACCCTTTGACTCTTCAACAGTTATTACTCCGTCTTTGCCAACCTTGTCCATTGCCTCAGCAACTCTTTCACCAATGAATTTGTCATTAGCAGAAATGGTTGCAACCTGTGCAATAGCTTCCTTTGTCTCGACAGGCAGGCTCATCTTTTTAATTTCCTGAATAACAACTTTTACTGAGTTCTCTATGCCCTTCTTAACCGATAGAGGTGAAGCGCCGGCAGCAACCATCTTCAACCCTTCCTGCACCATAGCCTGTGCAAGAACGGTTGCAGTAGTAGTTCCGTCTCCAGCTATATCGTTCGTCTTAGAAGCAACTTCTTTTAAAAGCTGTGCACCCATATTCTCATAAGGATCTTCTAATTCTATCTCTTTAGCTATGGTCACACCGTCATTTGTAATTGTCGGCGAACCCCATTTTTTCTCTAATACAACGTTTCTTCCCTTTGGTCCCAATGTTACCTTTACAGCGTCAGCAACAGCGTTAACGCCTTTTTCAAGTGCCCTTCTTGCCTCTTCGTCAAATGCTATCATTTTAGCAGCCATACATTCACCTCCTAATTATCCTTTAATAGCGTATATATCGCGTTCTGCAAGGATCAAATAATCCTTTGCATCGACCTTAATCTCTGTACCGCCATACTTGGCAAAAACAACTCTGTCTCCTACTTTTACTTCCAAGGCTACCCTTGTTCCATTATCAAGAATTCTGCCCGTCCCAACGGCAACCACAACGCCCTCTTGTGGTTTTTCCTTTGCAGTGTCTGGCAAAACTATACCAGATAAAGTCCTCTCCTCAGCTTCCACAGGCTCAACAATTATGCGATCGCCCAATGGTTTAAGATTCATAGAATCACCTCCAAAATTTTTAATTATTTGTTAGCACTAAACTTTGATGAGTGCTAACAAATAAAATATTATATCGTTTAATCACTAATGTCAAGGGGTTAAAAACTTCCCGATATTAGTGCTTTGATAAGGTTATCTTATTAAATTTTTCAGCAATTAGAAGTTGTCAGTTGGGCGTTTTTTCGGCAAGGTATATATCAATAGTCCGGAGATAATCAAAGATAGTGCCAAGCACAAATAAGCCAAGTTATATGAGCCCGTATAACTCTTCACAATGCCTATTAAAAAGGGTCCAACCCACCCACCTATGTTGCCAATAGAGTTTATCAAACCAATTGCCCCAGCAGCTGCGCCCTCAGATAAAAATGTAGTTGGAATAGACCACCACACGCCCATTCCACTGTATACACCTATTGCAGCAAGGTTAATAAAAACAAAGTTCAAAAGTGGATCGGTTGTTAACACTGTGCCAGCTAAGCCTATAGCTCCTATAAACAATGGAACTGCTACGTGATATCTCTTTTCACCGCTTTTAGAAGACGAATTGCCAACAATTAAAAATCCTATTAGAGAAAGCACCATTGGTATTGTAACCAAAAAGCTAACATTTGCATTAGACAGGCCTGAAACCGATTTCAAAACAGTGGGCAGCCAAAAACCAAAACCCCAAAAGCCCACAATCCACATAAAATAAATAAAACCAAGTTTTAGAACCTCAGGATCTTTGAGCCCTTCCAACAATGTGTATTTCCTTACTTTGTTTTTAGCGGTTATCTCATGCTGATAAAGGTCAGAAAATAGAAGTTTTTCTTCAGCTGTTAGCCAATTCACATCTTTAGGCCAATCTTTGAGCCAAAACCACAAAACTATGCCAAGAAGAAGGGACAGACAACCTTCTACAAGGAACAAAAGCTGCCAGCCAACCATATTAAACATTGATGTCCCAATTATAATGCCAGCTAATGGCGATCCTATAATACTTGCAACCAGTAGAGAGGTAAGCATGATAGAAATTGCTCTGGCCCTTTCATTTGGTGCGAACCATCTTGGGAAAAAAATAGCATAGCACACTGGATAAAAGCTTGCCTCAGCAGCTCCTATTAAAAATCGAACAACGTAAAACTCTATTGGGGTTTTAACAAAAATCATAAGAGAGGTAGCGATGCTCCACGTAACTAGAATTCTCACAATCCATTTTGACGCACTCCATTTTGCAGCACATATAGCGCCCGGGACTTCAAAAAGCACATATCCCCAAAATAAAATGCCTGCACCAAAACCGAAAACCTCAGGTGAAAAGCCTAACGCCTTGTTCATAGTCAGTGCAGCATAGCTCAGATTGAGGCGATCGAGAAATGCCAATACAGAAGCAATAAATAATGGCAAAATCACATTAAAATACCTTTTGCTCAATGTTCTTTTTAACATCTCATCTAATTGAGTTCTGTCCACCACCAAAACCTCCCTTGAAAATTAATATTACGTATTATATAGCAAAAAGGTATAGAAATTTAAAATCACATTTAAAAATTTGATTTCTTAAGTTATTAAATTTTAGATATATAATATGCATATACCAAATTCTTGATTTAAGGAGAGGATATGACAAAGCATCTTTTTTCTGCAATACTCTTCTTTATTTGTCTATTATTTGCTCCTCTTAATGGTATAGCTAGAGCTGATATTTTTCATTTGATAATTAGATCTGGAGTTACTCAGAACGAAATTGATAATATAAATTTAGCACTTAATACCACCAGCGAGATGATCAAAGATTATGGCTTCGTATTGAACGAAAGAATAAATGTGGTCATAACAAGTGACAAAGAGGACTATAAAAATGCTTTAATTGAGTACTTTCATTATTCAGAGGCCTTAGCAGAAAAGGAAGCAAGCATATCAGGAGGGGAAAGCTCTACAAAAGAGCCTATCGTTATAATCAGGGGCTCTGATAGGCTTGATAAGTATAAAGCAGAGGCATTTAGGGTCCTTCCGCACGAGATCTTTCACCAGATTCAAAGACAGTATGGAAAGCAAACAAATGTGCCAATATGGTTTGAAGAGGGAACCCCAGAGGCATTCAGGTATATTGCCCAGGTAAAAGCTGGTATTACCTCAAAAGAGATAGCGTTTCAAGATCCGCTTGCAAGACTGAACATGTACGTAAAGTTAACCCATAACTCTTTGCCAAACCCAGAAACTTTAAATGAAGCTACCTGGAGAGATTGTATGTCAAAAAAAGTTCCCGTATACTCTCTTGCCACTCTTATGGTTCTTCACTTAACAGGGGATAATTTTTCGAAAATTCAAGAAGTATATAGACTTATGCACGAAAACGTATCCTGGAGCCGAGCCTTTACTGAGGTATTTGACGTTACACCCAATGATTTTTACAAAGACGTTATGGAAAAGATAAACTTTGAAATTGAGCACTCATAACTTTTAAGCAACCAAAAATATTTCTACGCAAAGCCAATATTGCAAACTTTTATTTGCCTAAGAAAACGTTCTCTTTCCAAAGACCGTCATAAATAATTTTGCCCTTAGAGTTCCTGAAAGTTCCATAGCCATCTCTTAGACCATTTTTAAACTCGCCCGTATAAACACTGCCATCTTTATATTTTATCGAACCCTTTCCGTTATAAAAGCCTCTTTTAAACTCGCCTTCGTATGAAACAACGTTTGAATTTTTGTTCGAATATTCGATCTTGCCAAAGCCGTCAAAAACGCAGTCTTTTACATCTCCTTCATATTTATAGTTTGGAGTCCCAATTGTTGCATGCCCTTCTCGCACGCCGTCTTTTATAAACCCAGAATACTTATAAAGTTCGTTTCCATTCTTATCATAAAGAACAAAAACGCCTTCGCCGTTCGCTAAACCGTTTTCACATGGCCCAGACCAGGATACTGACTCTCCTTGTGCTAAGGGTTTTAATAACTTTATCTGGCAAGAAGAGTTAGGATCTTCTACTGTTACAAAATCAGCAAAGGCACTCTGTTGCAAAACAAACAGACAAAGCAAAATTATTAATATTTGAAAGTACTTCAAGCGTGTGCCCCCTTAAATCATTATTTATTTTTAAGATCTTATCATACAATATTTCAAATGCTAATAAATTAAAGATTCATTTGATATAATAAAAAAATGGACGAGAAATTTCTTATAGAAGCGATTACAGGAAAAACTTCATACATCCCGGGTCAGGTAAACTGTGGATTTTATGACAACTGTATGATAGATACCCCATGGGAGATGCACAACCACAAAAAGATAAACCCGGAATACTTGCTTCTAACTCACGGACATGCAGATCACTTTAGAATTGCCTTTTTATTTAAGGGGAAAGGAACAAAAATAGTTGCGCCCAAGGAGGAGTGCATCTTCGTAGAAAATCCGGAAATAAACGTAAGAGCAACGTTTAGCTGGGCCATACCTCCCGATGCAATGGTCAGCTCTCTTATGAAAGGCGTTCCATGCAAAGTCGATATATATAGCGAAAACTTTTTCTATCCAGGCATTACAGTAGTCCCCCTGCCAGGTCATTCTATATCTCAGGTGGGCTATCTTACATCTGATAAAATTTTTTTCACAGGCGATGCACTATATACAAAGGAGCTGTGGAAAACATTTCCACTGCCATATTCAATCGACCCTTTACTGGTAAAACAGTCCCTGAAGAGAATTGGCAGCATTGAATTTGATTACCTTGTTCCAGGTCATGGCAAGATCTTGTCTAAAAAAGAGGCAATGGAAGAAATAGAGTATCATATAGATAAAATTAACGAAATTGACAATCTTATCCTAAGGCTTTTGGAATCTCCCTGCTCAACTGAAGAGATAATATCAGACGTCTTGTCATCACTTGAAATAAGCAACTCTCTTGCTCAATATTGGATTGCAGTAACCGTTATAAAGAGCCACCTGAGCGCCCTTACCAGGATAAATAAAGTTGATTTCTTTCTGGAAAACGCAAGGGTTTATTGGGAAAGGGTTAAATAAACTCAAACTTATCGACATTAAACAGCCCATTGACAGTGAGCTTTACATGGCCAATTACTTCAAGCGCCATAAAGCTTAACGTGCCAAACGGATCGCTTAACTCAGAGCCATTTTTTCTAACAGCATCATTTAACTTATCCAATTCAGAAATTAGATTGTCTTCGTCTGAGTCTGACAGTATACCGGCCAGAGGCAGCCCTACTTGTGTGAAATATTCTCCATCAAAATAGACAAGCCCTCCTTTTAAGTCGAAAACCCTCTCAACGGCCTTTTTGATAGATAAATCATCTGCTCCTACACATATAACGTTGTGACAATCGTGAGAGATTGACGTTGCAACAGCCCCTCTTTTTAAGCCAAAACCCTTAATCTTACACGCTGAGCCTTTATTTTTCTCATATCTTGATATCACTACCAACTTTAGGATATCTTCTGCTATATCAAATTCGTCTTTCTCGGTAGAAAACAGTTCTGTGATAAGGCTCTTGTCCTTTGCAACAATACACAGTGATCTTATTCTTTCATCTATCTCAGGTATTACAATTTCATCTCTGTTTACTCTAAAGGAGTTAAAGAATGCTTTTGAAAATCTTTTTTTCTTTGTATTAAAGTTTTCTATTATTTTACCGTTAACTATTACCTTACAAATTTCAAATTCTTTAAAATCCTTAAATAAAACAAGGTTGGCGAAACTGCCCTCTTTGACTTGAGAGTACATATTTAAGCCATAATGATTGAGAGTGTTATAAGTTGCAGCCCTTAGTGCCAGAATTGGATCTATACCCAATGTTACAGCCTTTCTAAGATTAAATATTACGCTACCAGTCCTTTTAAGATCGACAACGCTCTTATCATCAGTGCAAAAACCCACTTTATCAGGATATTCTGAAATTACTCTATAGGCCAAATCTTGCATAGCCTCAGCGCTGCCCTCTCTGATAAACACGAACATACCTGCATCTATCTTGCTTTTTAGATCGTCATAGGTCTCGCTTTCGTGGTCATCTGAGATGCCTTTTGAAATGTATTTTTTTAACATTTCACTATCCCTATAAGGAAAGTGACCATTGATTAAAATATTTTTCTCTTTTGCAAGATCAAGAATTGACTTATAAGGCTCATCGTCATTTATAACCCCATATACGTTCATCATCTCTCCTATAGAGATTACATCGGGCTCCTCTATTAGCTTCTTAATATCCTTAGCAGTGATCTTTGAGCCAGATTTCACAAACCTTGTAGCAGGAACGCTTGATGGTATGGCAAAAAAGATCTTTGACAAAGAGCTCTTTGCATCCTTCATAAACAGTCTGATTCCCTTTACCCCAAAAATATTAGCAATCTCATGATTATCTGAGACTACATATAGAGTGCCAAATCTTGAAACCAGATTCCCAAAAATTGAAGGAGGAAGCATTGAGCTTTCTATGTGACAGTGTCCGTCAATTAAGCCTGGAGAAAGTATTTTGTTTTCAGCTTCAATTACTACTTTTGCCTCAATATTTTTTTCGCCTATATACGAAATTAGATTGTCTCTAATACCAACAGAGGTTTTTGTAAATATATTTTTTTCAAAGTCAGGTATAAAACAGTTATTAATTGCAACGTCAAACATAAGGCTCCCTTTCAGATTATTCAATTTTTATAACTTCAATTGTATCACCAACCCTAACAATTCCCCCTTCTTCTACCGAGGCAAAATAGCCTTCTTTGGGCATTATACAGTCGCCTGTTTTTTCGTAAACTGCACACTTTGTGTGACACTCTTTTCCAATTTGACTAATAGATATTATAGAATTGCCCAATTTCAATTTTGTTCCTATTGTAAGTGTGCTTAGATCTATATCAACAGTAAAATTTTCTGCAAAATCTCCAAAACTC
Organism: Thermodesulfobium sp. 4217-1; assembly: GCF_039822205.1. NCBI lineage: Bacteria > Pseudomonadati > Thermodesulfobiota > Thermodesulfobiia > Thermodesulfobiales > Thermodesulfobiaceae > Thermodesulfobium > Thermodesulfobium fumaratoxidans. The sequence goes on along the minus strand of NZ_JBAGBW010000001.1, from coordinate 183,165 downwards.
AAGTCCTTATGTTTTTCTCTAGCTCTATCCAGACTAAATATGCTTAAAAGGCTAACCTGCCTGTGACCAAAACCAAAATGTGCATCGCCCTCAATTCCAAAATCATTTACCAATAAAGCTTCATTAACTGGTTTTTTAACTTCACCCTTGTTCTTGCTAACATTAATAGACAATATTGTCCCCATAATTCATCTCCTTAAATTATAGTTTATTTATAAACTTTATTATTAAAACATAATAAAGGGCCGCCGAAGCGGCCCTTTATATAATTTTATACAGGGAGATTAAGCTTCTTTCTCTTCTTGTTTATATGATTAATCATCAGTTCTGCCATCTTATGCGGATCCGTTTCTACAGCAAAACAGGCGCCCACTACGTTGGTCAGGCCATCAAGTGCCAGGTCTGTGACGAGTTTGCTGCCAGTAATGTTTGGAGTCACTCCCAAGACAGTATAAACGCCGCTTGCTACAAAATACAGTCCGATAGAGAGTGCCTTTTCTGAATACCATTCAGGCGCTGATCCTGCCACAGGGAGATCAGAGATATCGACGCCAAGCTCTTTTGCCACCAAACCGCAAAGATGCAATATTCTTGAATTGTCTACACAGCTTCCCACATGAAGTGCAGGGGGTATATTAAGAGCCTTGCAAACTGAGCTCAAACCAGGACCAGCAAGGGATGCTGCTTCTGGCATATAAAGTCCTGCCTTGCCCATAGCTACAGCAGAACAGCCCGTTCCTAAAACCAGAATGTCATTCTTTATCAACTCTTTTGTAAGGGTTACATGACAATAATCGTGTTTTCTTCTCGGATTATTGCATCCAACAAGCCCTGCTACTCCTCTTATCTTTCCTGATTTTATAGCATCCAGAAGAGGTGTAAGAGAGCCACCTAAAGCCTCCAATATTGCCTCGTTTGAAAAACCGCTCATCATTGGAACTGGCTCAACAGGAATCAAAACTCTGTTTTTATCCCTCTTCTTATAGAGCTCAATTGCCATTTCAACGAGCTTTTGCGCCTGAGTTCGAGCGTTCTTTACGCTAAACTCTACGTGCTCGGCCCCCGGGAATTTCGCCTTTGGAGAGGTAGTAATCATTTTAGTATGATAACAATTCATTGCGGGTATCAAGCCTGGCATTATACACTGATAATCTACTATGACTAATTCTACGGCACCAGTAGCGATAGCCAGCTCTGTCATAAGGTGATTCCCAGCCATCGGTATGCCTTGTCTCATCAAAAGCTCGTTGCCAGTGCAGCAAAGACCAGCTAAATTTATACCATTTGCACCCGCAGCCTTTGCACTCTCAATATTATTTTTGTCTCTAACTGCTGTCAAGACTGCTTCAGAAACTATAGGACTGTGTCCATGAACGAGTATATTTACCTCATCTTGCTTAAGAACCCCCAGGTTAACCTTAGACTCTACGGGCTTAGGGGTACCAAAAAGGATGTCAGATAGCTCTGTTGCAACCATTGAACCGCCCCAACCATCAGAAAGCGATACTCTTGCGGAATGCAAAAGCAAGCTTACGGGATCCTGATCTACGCCCATATGAGTTCTGTGCATCATCTCTACCACTTCGCGATCAATGCCTCTTGGTGATATAGTCAGGGATTCCCAGAGCTTTCTCCTTGATTCTGGTGCCCTCATAGCAAAACCAATATTGCCCTTCTTTATGCCAAACTCATCAAAAAGAGTGCTGGATAGATCCTTTGCTACTTGCAAGGTCTCTTTTCCCTCTGTATTAATGCCCAATTCCTTGGCTATCCTTAGAAGCTTATCTACATCTCTAATCTCATAGCTTTGTGTTTCTGAGTTTGCAACTGCATCAAGGGTTTCGAGTAGATCCCTTCCATGATCAGAATGGGCCGCAGCGCCAGCCGCAACACCCCTACCGAAGTTCCTTGCTACAATGGTATCTGCATTTGCGCCGCACACGCCAAGGCTTTTTTCCTTACCAGGTACTATCCTACAGGGTCCCATAGTACAATTTCTACATGAAAGTCCCTGTTTACAAAATGTACACTGTGGTTGCTGGGCTTTAAACCTATCCCAAACAGTTACAACCCCGTCCTTTTCGGCCTTTTCGATCATAATCTGAGCATCCTTACAAATACTTAGCTCTTCGATCTCATCCTGGCTTCGTGCCATTTTAGTCCTCCTTATTCAAAAATTTAAATATATCAGAAAAAATAGGATCGCATATCTTTCTCTGTTCAATGTCCAAAATACATGGATTTGACATGCCCATCCTTACAAGATCTGGCAGATAATCAATGAAATTAATATTGTCAAAATTGCTATAGCCATTAAAGTCGAAATTATCTTTATCTGATTTATTGAAAATAAGAATTCTTTTTGTCAGACCAAGCTCGGTCGCCATTGAAGAAATGTTCTTAGCTGTTTTAAAGCTAACTAAGGTTGGCTCGCTAACAACTATCAAGGCATCCATCCCCTCTACTGTACCTCTGCCTAAATGTTCTATTCCCCCCTCCAGATCTACCAAAATTATTTCGTCTCTCTCGAGCACTACGTGCGCGAGAAGGGCTTTTAAGAATGCATTGGCATTGCAAGAGCAACCGCTACCTGCAGCTTTTATCCCCCCAAGGACCAATAACTTAATATTTTCTTTTTTGACAGAGTATCTTTCAGGAATGTCTTCTACTTTTGGATTTAGGTTTATAATCCCGCTCCCCACTCTGGAATTAATTAACTCTAGCTCTTCAGATATAGGGACAGGCAATTGACCTTCAGAAAACCCCAAAGCCAGACCCAATGTTGCGTTTGAATCAGCATCTATCAAGAGGACGTCCTTCCCCTGCCTTGAAAGAAAGTCAGCAAACCAAGCACAAACAGTGGTCTTACCTACACCACCTTTGCCCGCTACAGCTATTTTCACTATTTACCCTCCTTTGGGCAAATCCTAAACGCTAACTTAGATTATAAATCAAACAAATCGATAATTAAACATATTATGAATTAAGAATTGTTATGTATTCATAAACATAATAAATAGTAAAAAATTAAGGATATAGATAGAGCTTATTTTTCTACAATTTCGTCCTCTGCCCAAACTCCATCTTCAGATTTACCATCAGGAGTGACAAGTTTGCCCTCACCATGTTTTAAATCTTCTTTCCACCCACCCACATATCTCGTCATATCTGGCAATACCAGAACACCAAATCCATGTCTTTTGCCATTAAGATAGCCACCTGCATACCATGAACCATCAGAATATGTAACTACGACCCTGCCTTCCGTTCTGTTCATATTAAATGTGCCAGCGAATCTCGTGCCGTCAGCCTGGCAAAATAGACCCTGACCGTTAAAATGGTCCTGATAAAATTCTCCTAAATAAAAGGTGCCGTCAGGCCAGGCAAACTCGCCCTTTCCCTGCTTCTTGCCATCAATCCAGTCGCCCTCGTAATAACGTCCATCAGGAAAGCTAAGCCTGCCATAACCATTTTCCTTGTCATCCTTCCATTCTCCAACATACTGTCGCCCATCGTGAAAAGAAAAATTCCCATATCCGCTTATCCTGTCGTTTTTCCAGTCTCCCTCGTACTCATCGCCTGTAAGCCATGCAATCTTCCCTCTGCCATTCCTCTTGCCTTGAACGAAATCGCCTTCGTATACAGTACCATCAACATAATTCATAATGCCTCTTCCGTGTGGCTCTCCATTTAAAATATCGCCCTCGTAGATTGCTCCATTTTCAAATACAATCTTGTCGCTGGAATCCTTACCCATAATTATCTCCTTTCAAACATCTAATAATATACAAGCCTCATAGATAGCTCTAACAATATAGAATTTTTAGTATAACAAATTTTTGGGCGATACTAAATAAAAAGTTTGACATATAAAAAGTTTTTGAAATAAACTGTATAATACTATAAAATATCAAAAAAACCAGTTACACTTCTGGAGGTTTTAAATGAATTATAAATATTTATTTTTGTTAACAATGGGTCATCTTTTTACCGACCTAAATCAGGGTGCTTTGCCAGCCCTGCTGCCCTTTATGATTACAGAGCACGGTTTAAATTACGCTCAAGCTGCTGGTCTCATTTTTGCTGCAAATTTTTTGTCCTCTGTAGTCCAACCAATATTTGGAATAATGGCAGACAAACATGCAAGAGCCTGGATGATGATAGCTGGAATATTTTTAGCTGGCCTTGGCATTGGCTTTTCTGGTTATATTCCAAATTATACAATATTGTTTTGCATTATATCAATAAGCGGTTTGGGGGTTGCGATGTTTCACCCAGAAGGGGCTCTCTTGGCCAATAAGCTTGCAGGCAGCAAAAAGGCAAGTGGGCTTTCTTTATTCGCGCTTGGTGGTAATGGTGGCTACGCTCTTGGACCAATCATTGCCACAATAGCAATACTGCATTTTGGATTTCATGCCACAATTATTCTGCTCATATTAAGCCTTTTTATGGCTATCCTGTTTATACCTCACATTCCGTTTTTTGACAAGATACTTAAAAGCCCAAAGGAAACAAAAACTGCCTGGGCAAAAAATACAAAAAACCAAATTAGTGCTTTTTCAATCCTTACTGGCATTGTGTTCTGTAGATCAAGTATATTTTTTGGTCTAAATACCTTTATTCCTCTTTTGTGGATAAACTACTATCACTCTTCTCAAACCGAAGGCAGTATTGCACTGGCAATATTCTTTCTAATGGGTGCGATAGGAACAGTACTAGGTGGCAATTTAGCTGACAGGATTGGATACGTCAATATAGTTAGATTTGGATTCATTGTCCTATTGCCAGCCCTTCTTGCATTTCCTTTTATAAACAATCAAACCTTAGCAATGGCGCTGTTAGTGCCCATAGGTTTTGCAGTATATATGGCGTTTAGCCCGATGGTAGTCCTTGGTCAAAAATATCTTCCAAACAGCATGGGCTTGGCATCAGGGGTAACTATTGGCCTTGCTGTTAGCGTGGGCGGAATAATCGCACCCTTGTTGGGAGTTTTAGCAGACAGCTATGGATTAATTTCTGCATTTTACGTTATAGCTATAATACCCTTAATAGCCATCCCATTATCTTTTTGCCTGCCCAAAGACTAAGACTCAAATCCCCGCTCTTTGGCATAGGTCTTCAGTATATTGTATACAGCCTCATGATGAGACCCTTTGTCTATGTACATTTCGTCGTCAGCTCTTCTGAAGATATCCTGCAAATCGTCTCCAGGCACGTGGCCAAATGCCAAGCCAAAAGACATATACAGCGGGACATGCTCACCTTCAGCCAACCCTATATTATTTTTTAATTTGTCAATAGCAGCGTTTAGCTCATCGCTTCTATAATCGGTACAAACAGCCGCAAATTCATCTCCGCCTATCCTACACACGCGACCAATCTCTTTGAAAATGCCGTCCAGCAAGTGGGCAGTACGAATTATCAAATTGTCGCCCTCTGCGTGTCCTATTCTATCGTTTGCCCATTTCAAACAGTCGATATCTACTACGACTATTGCAATTTTTCTTTTTAGTTTTGAAATGCTAAGCTTCGCTAATTCCTCTTCAAAAAATCTCCTGTTATATATCCCGGTAAGCGAATCCCTATAGCTCAAAAATTCAAGATTTCTCTGGTATTCCACCTTGTCAGAAACGTCAGCAGCGGTACCGAATAAATATATACCCTCGTCATCAAGAAGATATGTCAAGAGCACTTCTAAATATATTAAACTGCCATCTTTATGATTTCCTGTAACGATTGAATGAAATCGATCGCCAATTACCATGCCTTCTTCGGTAACGACAGATCTTATCGCCTCTTGACCATCTTTTGTAAACAGCTCAAGAGGAGATTTTACTAAAAGCTCTTCGATAGAGAGGCCAAAAATACTGGCAAACTGAACATTTGCATACCTAAATGTAAAATCAGGAGCGAGCATAAATATTCCAGTAAGCGAGTTGTCAACTAAGGCTCTATATTTTCTTTCAGCAGATCTTAGCTCTTTATTAACATCTTCAAGTTCAGTGTCCTTTTGATCTAGTTGTTTCAATATTTTAATGAGGTTATCGAATAGCGATTTAAATTCCAGCGTAAACTTGTCTGACTGAATGGAGCAAATCTCTCTAACATCTCTTCTGTCTTTATAAAAAATATCTTCAAGAACTTTAATTGGTTTGGCAAATTCTTTGTAAACAAAAAAATATCCAAACCAAAGCAGCATTATCATAGCTAAAAGACAAAAAAAGATAGCAATAAAAGTAAACCTAACAAGGCTTAAGAAAACGCTTGACGAGATGGCGAAGTAGATTGTCCATCCAGAAGTTGTTAATTTAGTCTCACTGCTTAACCATCGATCAAAAAAGATAAGATTAAAAAAATTAACAGGATTGTTTATAAAAAATGCTTTAAAATCCTTCCCTATAAACTGAGTAGAGTACTTAGGATTGGACACAATAACGTTTGAATTTTGGTCTATTAATGCGAAACGTACCTGAGAACCCAAACCATTTATCGAGCTATTAATCGGTGAAATAATCTTATAAATATTTTCAACTGGGATTATGGATATGACTACGCCTGTTATAAAATTATCCTTAGTAAAAACTGGCACAGCAAAAACTATCACTCTTTCATTGTCAAACCTTGAAAGGAGTAGCCCAGAAACTGACTTTTCTCCCTTCATGGCTTTAATAAAATAACTTCTATCGGCAACGGAAATATTTTTAATCTTAGTCGTTGAATATTCAATCTGGCCTGATACATTGACATAAGCTATACTTTGAGCTTCGGGAAAAGAGCCCTTTAGATTTCTCAATATAGATTCAGACTCAGGGGACGCTCTCTTTATGCTATCGAGCGATGAAAGCATCTCAAGTTTATAGAATTCACTTGAAATAAAGTTCTCTAATGTGCTTTTATACCTTTCAGTTGAAGAGCCAAGGTTGTTTGAAATATCGTTTTTAAAATCCTGATACTGGATAAAAAGGGTGCATGCAAAAAACAAAACTGGAATTAAAAAGGATAAAATAATTACAATTAAAATTCTACATCTTATGCTCCTTACATCACAATTTTCAATGGGGTTCAATGTCATAGCAAAAAATTAGACCGAAACCATCAAACTTTTAACTCGCCTGATATAATTAATGGTTTCAGCATAAGGAGGCACGCCGTTAAATCTTTCAACGGAGCCCGGGCCTGCGTTGTACGCAGCAAGTGCAAGATCAACGCTCTTAAATGTTTTTAAGAGACTTGAAAGATATTTTGCTGTTCCTCTGAGGTTTTCTATGGGATCGAGCGGGTTATCCACACCCAAACCCCTTGCTGTAGCTGGCATAAGTTGGCCCAACCCAAGAGCCCCATCAGGTGACACGGCATTTGGATTTCCATTAGATTCAGCTAAAACTATTGCCTTTAACAAGCTTGGCTTGATGCCATATTCATTGGCTATATCCGGGAGCTCTTTCTCCCAATCACTAGACGCGATCTGATTTATTTCGGTTTTGTCATAATTTTGATTAACAGGATCAGCCTGAGCTACAACTGAATTGATTTCTGAAGAGAACACAGCGCCCGAAGAGGATATCAAACCATTAAATTTTGAAGGTGAAGTTGCAGCCAGATTTTTTTTACTTTCAGTCTCCTTCAAAACGCTCTTGAAGTCAGTTTTATAGTCCTCTTTAAAAGAGCCAGAGCTAGATATCAAGCTTGAAATATCAAGTCCCTGCTTCTGGGTTACCCTTTTCATCTTAACCTCCGTTAATATTTTAAAGCTAATTGAGTATTAAAATAAGATAGCTATTTATAATTACTTTTTGCCCTCTGACACCACGTTCATCCATATAGAAAACTCCTTAGAGATGCTGCCAAGCAATGATTCATAATAAAGGGCATTATCAAGGAGCATTGCGTTTTCCCTCTCTGGATCAACGTCATTGCCGTTTGTATAGACGCCTTCATTTCTTTTTACTGTCTTAAAACCCTCATCAAGAGTTTGACTATCGTCAATATGCAATGGATCGGTTCTCTTCAGTGGGAGGTTGTTCTCATCTTTTTTTAAAACCTCCCTTAACTGGGCCATAAAATTAATATCATAAGACTTGTATCCTGGAGTATCAGCGTTTGCTATATTTTGGGCAAGGACTTCGTTTCTCTTATAAGCGCCAGAAAGCCCAAATCCAAGTACTTTAAAAACGGGGTCATTAATTATCATCAGTCTATCTCCAAAAGTTGTCTGTGGTCTATGAATGCCTGGACAACTTGAGTGTAAATGTTTTCAAGGTGCTCTTCTTTAATATTTAATACCTCCATGGCCTTAGGCTCCAGCCTATACAAAAGACCATCGGCACCGACCCCCTGACCACTCATAAGGGCGACTGCATCAGCAATATGGACAATGCAAACAATGTCTACAAAATCCTTAGCATCCATTGGGCTGTGATGATGAGCAATAGCTTCAATCAGCATTGGAGGTAAATTCCATTTTTCAGCAACTTTGCCGCCAAGATATGCATGATCAAACCCAAGAACTGCGATCTCAGCTTCCTGGAATGACTTGCCCTCTTCTACAAGTTCATTTATGGTCTGAAATTCCTTTTGAACAAATTTGCCGATTATAGTTTTGCCTATATCGTGAAGTATTCCAGCGGTAAATGGCTCTTCTGGCTTAGGATATTTTATTAATTTTGCAAGAGTTTTTGCTCCGATAGCCACAGACATTGAGTGTTCCCAAAGAGCTCCTTTTTGAAGTTCATAGCCCTCAACCTCCTTGGACAAGTGCGCATGAAGAGCTGCTGCATAAAGTATGTTTTCAACTACTCCGAACCCCAATATAACAATTGCCTCAGTAACAGTCTTGATCCTTCTTGCATATCCAAAATAGGCAGCGTTTGAAAGCCTTAAAACTCTTGCCGTAAGAGCCTGATCCTGACTTATAACGTTTGCCAGATTTACCGCCGTTGATTTTGGATCTTTTATAATGTTTAGAGCTTCTATTACTATATGTGGTAAAGGGGGTATATCAGATACTCTATCCAAGATTTGCTTCATATTTTCTTGTGCCCTTTGAGAAAGATCTATCATTGTTAACCCACCTTTATAAAGTTTTTCTCTTTAACGGCACTCATTAAAGAAACAGTATCAACAATCAAAGCAACCCTGCCGTCACCTAATATAGTAGCACCAAAAAAGCCTTTTACTCTATTGACAATGTATCCCAATGGTTTTATAACAACTTCTGAATTCCCTATAAGATCGCTCACAGATAAAACTACATTTTTATCAGAGGTTGAAACGACTACAAGGAAGTTTTCATTAAAATCTTGTTTGCCTGGAGTTTCAAATATATCAGCAAGCCTTAAGACTGGCAAAACCTCACCTCTAAAAAGCGTTACCTGCTGCGACTGTATTGATTGTACCTCTTCTTCTTCTAAGAATCTTGTTTCAAGAACTACGTTTAAGGGCAAAGCATAAACCTCCTTGCCAACTTTAACAAGCAAAGCCTGAATAATAGCAAGTGTAAGAGGGAATTTTAGGGTAAAGCGAGTATATTCTCCCAACTTGCTGATCAAAGAAACGGAACCGTTTAACCTTTCTACCACAGATTTTACGACATCAAGGCCTACACCTCTGCCGGAAACTTCAGACACCTTATCGGCTGTAGAAAATCCTGGCAGGAAAAGGAGTTCAAACAGCGCCTGATCGTCCATCTGATCTAAGATATTTGGAGACACTATGTCTCTCTTTTTTGCCTTTTCCCTTATTTTATCCGGATTTAAGCCTCTTCCATCGTCTTCAATCTGAATAACAACATAACCTTCTTCCTGTTTGGCAGATAACTTAAGCTTGCCTCTCTCAGGTTTACCTTTAGACTTTCTTTCTTCAGGAGATTCGACTCCGTGATCAAGTGAATTTCTAATAAGGTGGACAAGAGGCTCACCAATCTCGTCTATTATAGATTTATCAAGCTCTGTTTCCTCGCCCGAGACGATAAAGTCTATTTGCTTATTCAATTGATGCGAGAGGTCTCTAACCAGTCTTGGGAATCTCTCAAATATGTGCGACACAGGCAGCATTCTTGTTCTGAGTATCTCATCTTGAAGCAGGTTAATAGTCCTGCCCATATGGGTGGTAACCTCAGAAAGCGAGGTTACAGAGTCAGATCCTGAAAGGGCCTCTCCTACGTCTTCGCTAATCTTTATAAGCCTCGTCCTGTCAATGACAAGTTCTCCGACAAGGTTCATCAGATTATCGAGTCTTTCAACACTAATACGTATAGTTTGGCTTTTTTTGAAATCTGTTTTAACTTTTATTTCACTCTTTTCATCCTTTTCGATATTCTCTTGGGAAACACTTTGAATTTGCTCTGTTCTAGCCGATTCATATGGCAACACCTCTACCATCTCAACCTCAGCTATGCCTTGAACGACGTTTTTTATTTCCTCTTCAGTTGATTTTGTGACGATGTAATATGTCAGATCAAGGTCGAACTTCTCCTGCTCAATTTCTGTAACAGCTGGAAGAGTTTTGAATATCTCACCGAGCTGTTCAAGAGATTTCAAGACCATATATGCCCTGGGGTACTTCATCTGGCATCCTTGAGCAAGAGAAAACTTCACAACAAAAACGTTAAGCCCTTTTATAAACGCCTCGTTAATAACTCCCGTTTCAGCTTCGTTAAGCACATCTAAAGAACGCACTACGTTTTTTTCTATTACAGAATCAACAGTAGGGATGCTGAGTTCTGATGGCGATGTTTTGGCTTTTTCAATCATTGACACAAGCTCTGATGAGTCTATATCTCCATTGTGTCCCTCTTCTATATCGTCAACAGCTTCTTGTATAAAATCCAAACCCTTAAAGAGGATGTTTATAATGTTTTGATTAAGAGAAAGCTTTGAGCTTCTAACCATATCCATAAGGCTTTCAAGGCTATGGGTAAACTTAGCAAGCGAATCAAAACCAAGCGATGACGAAGAGCCCTTTATAGTATGAGCCGCTCTAAAAAGCGATTGTATAGCGTCTGTGTTATTAGGTTGTTTTTCTAACTCTAAGAGAGATTTTTCAAACTGCTCTATGAGCTCTTTAGTTTCTTCTAAAAATATAGACCGATATTCATTTACGTCAATATCCATAAATGCCTCCTATTTGCCTGCCTCAAGCATCTTCAATCCATCTTCTTCTTCCCCTTTGAACATTAAGTTGATGTCTAGTAAAACTATCAACCTTTCGTCAACTTTTGCAACACCCTTTATGTACTCTGCATCAATTCCAGAAAAAATTGGCGGAGGCGGCTCAAGAGAATCTGAAGAAAATCTAAGTATCTCAGTAACAAGATCTACAATGAAGCCTACAATATTGCCTGAAGTCTCTACAACTATTACTCTGGTATCCTTTGTTCGCTCAGTTTGTCCAAGCTCAAATCGCCTTCTAAGATCGACAATTGGAACTATCTTGCCTCTCAGATTTATAACCCCTTCGACAAAACCTGGTGCCTTTGGCACCCGCGTGATGTCTTGAATCTTAATTATCTCCTGAACAGATGAAATCTCGATTCCATAAAATTCCTTTGCAAGCTTGAAAACCACAAGCTGGATCTCATAAACATCAGATGTTAAAATATCTTTTTCCAAATTAAAAACCCCCTTTAAATTCTTTTTTTAGCTTTTCTAAATTCAAGATAAGATCTACCTTTCCCTTAGGAAGACTGAGCTTCCTGCAAATTTCAAATTCTGACATACCTTTATTAAAAAGCCCTATAACATCATCATAAACGCCGTTTTGCTCCAAGGATTTTGGCAAAATATTTTCAATATCAAGATCGGTATATTTTTCATCCGCTTGCTCAAGGTGTTCAACCTTTAGCGCTTCATCTGACTCAAGAGTTTTCACCCTTCTCAAGGAATCTTTTAACTCATAAAGTATTTCCCTCATCTCACTCTCAAGCTCTATAATCTCGCTTTCAGAAGGAAGCTTTGAATAAATATCCCTCAACCTCACCTCTCGCGAGTAAAGAAAAAAGATAGATGCGCCAAGAATAACAATCTGAAACAATAAAATTAATAGCTCCATTTAAACCACCACATTGAGTCCTTTGTTATTCTTGCCCTGTTCACCCTTGGTCTGTCTATGCGACACCCTTTTTATTGAGGAAGATTTTTCAGCTTCCTCTGTCTTTTTAACCTTATTTCGATTTTCCTCAAGGATCTTTTGAAATTGAATAGCCATTGATTGCTGAGCAGCATCAACTCTTGAACCGGGGTTGGCAAGCTGTGCCCTCCCTGATTCTGTTATTTGCATAAGTACCCCTTGCATATCAACAGAGCTAATCATTCATATCACCTCTTATCAATATTTTAAGTATATCATCAAATTAAAATATATATGACTCACTGGTCAATACTCTTTTTGCCCTTTAATAGGTAGATTTTTGCAATAATTTTTGCAACCGATTCATATAGTCCTACTGGTATATCGTCACCAATATTAACTTTATACAGGTCTTTTAAGAGATTGGGATCTTTTATCTCAGGAATGTTGTGCAATCTTGCCATATTTATAATTCTCTCAGCAAGCTCGTCTTGGCCCTTAGCTACAACTCTTGGGGGCCCTTTAGATTTATCATATTTTAAAGCCACGACTCTTTTCTTGACTTAGATCACCTTCTTTTTTCCCTTATATACCGTTGCCAAAATACTTGCAACAGCTTTATAAAACTTTTCGGGAATTTCGAAGTTGATTTCTACCTCTTTAAAAATCGACCTCGCCAAAATTTCATTTCTTATTAGTGGAACATCGTTTTCTTTAGCTATTTGCATAATTTTTTCAGCTACGATGCCCATTCCTTTAGCCACGACCTTTGGTGCTCTATATTTCTCTGGATCATAAAATATAGCAACTGCAACGTGAGTAGGGTTTGTAATGATTACATCGGCCTTTGGAACCTCTTGCATCATCCTCCTTCTCGCCATTTCACTTTGCAACCTTTTTATCCTGGATTTTACGAGAGGATCCCCTTCTGTGCTCTTATATTCCTCTTTGATCTCTTGTTTGCTCATCCTAATGCCCTTTTCATATTGCCATCTTTGAAAAAGATAGTCAATCAATGCAAAGAAAAACAACACTATCATAGTCTTCACAAGAATTGATGAAACAATTTCTATAACGATTTGAAAACTTTTGTGAATATCTATGAAGGAGAGGTTTAAGATTTCAGGAAGAACAACCAATAGAGAAGATATTAAAATATATGCAAGGATCAATATCTTAATAGCTGGCTTCAAGACTTGATCTACAAATCCCCTAACAGAAAAAAGCCTTTTGAAGTACTTTAAAATGTCAAGATTAGAAAATTTTGGAATAAGAACTTGTGGCGTTATTACGAAACCAACCTGCAAAATATTTGATAACAATGACATAAAAAGAGCCCCAATCACGGGGGGGACCATAAGAACTAAAAAAGCAATCAAAAAATTATGATATTGAACGTTTAAGTCAAGGGTATCAAAAGCTAAAAAACTCTTCCATAGATTAAACCAGCTATTAAAAAATGTAAATAAAAAGAACTGTAAAATCATGTAACTTCCAAAAAATACAAGAATGCTAGAGAGCTCTTGAGATTTCGCTACCTGACCCATTTTTCTGGCCTCTCGCCTTCTTTTGTCTGTAGCCGGCTCTGTCTTATCTCCCTCATCGAAGGGCATTGATTAGCTCCATTGAAACAGTGTTCATATAATTAAAACATTGGTTTATAAAAGGCAGGGCAAAACCCAAAAATATAATAATCATCATAGTGGTAATAAGAATTTTTAAAGGAAGCCCTAACAACAAGACGTTTAGTTGAGGCGCAGTTCTTGCCATTATTCCTAAACTAAAATCTATCAAAAATAAAATTAAAACAACCGGCAAAGCCATCTGCAATCCCGCAATCATCGCCCACATTAAAGTGGTCATTAATAGCTGGTATGAGGGTCCTGGTTTGATAAATTGACCCACTGGCAAGATATAATAGCTTTCAACAAATATTTTTAAAAGAAGATAGTGAAAATTTCCTATTAAGAACATCAAAAGTCCCAGTAGCGTAAAAAAATTGCCATAAACAGATGTCTCAGTCCCCATTTGAGGGTCATAGAACGCAGCCATACCCATTCCAGATTGCATATCAAATAACCCGCCCGCGAATTCAAGGATCCACAAAAATAAATAAAATATAAAGCCCATCCACATTCCTATCAAAACTTCAAAAATTGACGAAAAAATAAAGATTATGGGATTATCTGGGACATTAATCTTCATGTTCATTGTAATCAATATAGAAAAGATAAGAATTATCAATATTTTAACTTGAGTCGGTATCACCTTTGTGCTAAAGAACGGAGCGACAGCAAAAAAGCCTGAAAACCTAAGTATCGGCATCAAAGAGCGAATCACCATATCCCAGAAAAGGGATATATCGTTCATTTTATGATATTAGGAATATTTTGATAGAGTCTTATTATATAGTCTGTCAAAACGTTTAAAGTGAATGGGCCCAATAAAAACATAACTATAATGACTGCTAAAAGTTTTGGAACAAAAGATATGGTAATATCCTGAAGCTGTGTTGCAGCCTGAAATATTCCCAAAAACAGACCGATAAACAAAGCAACAAATAAAACTGGGGCTGTTATTAGAAGAAGAATTAACATTGCATTCCTCGAAAGGTCGAGAACAAGCCCCTGGCTCATCAGATCTCTACCTCACCTCGTCCGATTGTCCTAACTAAAAATTTCCTTTTCATAACGTCAAAAATGACTGTTCTGGCAAAGCTTCCGCCTACATCCTTACTTAGAAGTTGGATCCCATTTTCTTTTAAGGAATTTTCCAGGGCCTCGGCATTCCTTCTGCCTATATCCAAAAGAGAAGACTCCGAAACATTAAACATCTTTGACCCGCCAGCCATTTTACAACTAATATTCATACTCGAACCATTTTTCTTTAATTGCTCTAAAAGATACATTACCGCAGTATCAGCATATTTAGCAGGCATATCCACCTTGCCATTAGAAGATGGAAGCATTACATGAGCCATAGCAGCCATACGTTTTTTGTTGTCAATAAGCACCAGACCTAAACAAGAACCAAGACCTCTCGCACAAAGAATATCCCCCACCTGACCCACAGCCCATTCTCCCATACCACAAAAATACTCAGCCATATCAAACACCCATTCCAATTGACTCTAAAAGTTTTATTAAAGAATCTGGTTCAAACAAAACGGCCAAAACTCCAGCAATTCTTACGCCATAAGCAACCATGCTTGTCTGTATAATCAAAACTCTATCGCCCACAGCAGTTAAGGATATAATGCCGTCTAAAAGTGCACCGTTCATATCTACTGCCACAGCAGGAGGGCTAATATCGAATGTCATACCAGTAAAAGAGGATAGGGCAGTTATATATGATCCAGACATAATGTTGCCTATTTCAGAAATCGCAGACATTGTCATCTCATCAAACTCAAGCTCATCTGGATTCATACCCATAAGCATGCCTGCTATTGCCTTTGCGCTTTGGACTGGCCAAAGATATAAAACGTGGCCCTTTAGATTGCCAGAAATTGCTAAATACACAGCTGCCACTTCCTTTTCTGGACTGCCAAAGATATTAGCAGCCTCATTAAAGGTGGCAAGCTTCGCCTCCACTACCTCCATATTTATCTCGGTATTCAAGAAAGAAGACAGGGCAGTAACAGCATTGCCGGCACCAATGTTGCCTAATTCTTTTAAAGCATCTAAGTGGTCAGCTTCAAGCTTTTCGTATCCCATGGAACCTCCTCAGACCTTTTTATATATAAATGACGAGACATATTCCAAGGAAAATCTTCTTGCATTAAAAACTCGCTCGGTGGCTCCCACAAAAAGAATTCCCCCTAATTTAAGACTCTTGCTAATATTTGCATAAACCTTCTCTTTTGCCTCTTCATCAAAATATATTACCACATTTCTGCAAAGTACAATATCAAAATCCAATCTTGGAGGTTCACCCAGAATCAAGTCTCCCCTCACAAATGTTGTATTCTGCTTAATATCGTCGTTAACCTGATATTTTTCATCTGGAAATTTCTTGAAATACTTTTCAAGCAGTTGCGCTTTTGCGCTTTTAAAAAAATCTTTCGTATAGATTCCTATCTTAGCTTTTTCAAGAGCTTCATCGTCAATATCAAGCCCCCATATATGATACTTTATGCCTTTAAAATATTCATTAAGTATTATTGCAACGGTGTATGCCTCTGCCCCCACAGAACAACCAGCGCTGTAAATTTTCAACACGTCTGTTTTTTTTGATAGTTCTGGTATGTATTTTTGTAGCTCTTCAAAAAGCTCTGGATTTCTGAAAAACTCAGACACGTTTATGGTAAATTTTTTCTTAAACTCTTCCAACGCCTTTGGATTCGACTTAAGGTAGCCTAAATACTCTCCAAATGTCTTTATGCCTAAAAAGCTCATCCACAGAGTTACCCTTCTTCTTACCTGGTTTTCTCTGTATAAATGCAATGGAATGCTTGTTAGCCTGAATATCTCTTCAGTAAATTCTTTATATTCCTTTTGATCGTCCATTATTCACTCCCTAAAATATTCTAATCTTTAACAAATTCCATTATAGCATTAGGTATACCAGATAAATTTACTATTTTGTCTTGTAAATTTGAGCGAACAATTGAGCCAGGCATTCCATAAACAACACAAGAACTTTCATCCTCTGCGTAGATCTTGCCACCCGATTCTCTGACTATTTTCGCACCACTAGTACCATCAGATCCCATACCAGTCATTATAACTACCAAGAGTTTTTCTCTAAAGACTGGGCCAAGCGTTTCAAGCGTCATATCCCCTGCCGGCCTTAGGCCAAAATAAGCTTGAGTTTTATCATCTAAATATATTGATTTGTCATTTTTTACTCTCAAGTGGTATCCGCCTTTTGCAACAATTCCTGTATTTGACAAAAGCAATTGCCCGTCCTCAGCTTCGCTTATAGGAAAGGGACAGATTGTATTTAAGCTATCTGAAAAAATCTTTGTAAATCCGACAGGCATGTGCTGGACGATTATCAGCGATGCATCAAAATCTGGATCTAACTCTGACACGACCTTTCTGATTTGTGGAGGAGCACCTGTAGATGCGACTATTGCAACAGCCTTATTGGCAATCTTTCTTTCTATTTTTATGGGCGTTTTTTTAGGTGGCAAACACTCTATGCATGGCTTTACTCTAATCTTTCCCCTTGCAAGATAGGCTGCTCTGATTTTTTTTAACAATTCATCCTTAGCAGACATAACTCCAAGAGGGGGGTTAACCTTAGCAACATAATCAAAGGCACCATAGTTAAGTGCGTCTACTGTTACCTGAGCCCCCTCTGTTGTAGAAGAGCTAAGCATTATAAAAGGAGTTCCGCTATCAGATAATTGTTTCAAAACATCCAGTCCAGAGCCATCGGGTAATATAACATCAAGAGTAACTACGTCTGGTCTTAAAGAAGTTATCCCATCTATGGCGTCTTTTACCTTGCCAGCTTCGCCAACTACCTCTATATCGCTTTCCTCAAGAAGCATTCTTTTGAGAATTGATCTTATGACTAATGAGTCTTCTACTATAAATAGTTTTATTTTAGACACTACAGCCTCCTAAATTGTAAAACTTGCAATCAAACTTTTTACCAAAAGGGACCAGCCATCAGCCAAAACGAAAAGAAGTATCTTTAGCGGCAAAGAAATCATAACAGGTGGAATCATCATCATTCCCATAGACATAAGTATGCTTGCAACTGCAAGATCTATTATAACAAAAGGTAAATATATTACTATACCAATTATAAATGATGTTTTTAATTCGCTCAATACATATGCGCTTATGGTTACTGTTGGAGGAATATCATTTACAGAATTTGGCCTAGGGGATCGAGAAAGATCTATCATTAAGGACAGGTCGCTCTTTCTAGTATTGTGAAGCATAAAGTCTCTGAGTGGGACATATCCTTTTTCAATTGCGTCTTGAAAAGTGATCTGGCCTTTTTGATATGGAGTATATGCGTCTTGCTCAATTTTCTGGATTATAGGGGTCATAATAAAAAGCGTAAGAAACAAAGAAAGCCCTATTATAATCTGACCAGGTATTATTTGCTGCACACCAAGGGCGTTTCTTAAAAAACCAAATACTATTATCAGTCTCAAAAAAGAAGTGGTCATCAAGAGTAATAGTGGCGCAAAAGCAAGAATGGTTAGAATGAATAAAACTTTTAAAGAATTTGCAATATCGTTTGGCGAACCAGCGCCTAAATCGATATTTATATTTGGAGCGGCATTAGCTGTATGAGAGCAAACAACCAATCCCAAAAGAAAAAATAAAAATATAAAATTTTTTTTCACTGTTAACTATTATTTAACTGTTTTACTTCTTTTTTTAACTTTCTCAATACATCCAAAAAACTGCTTTTTTCCAATTTTTTTTCTTTAATATCTTTTTCTGGAAAAATTCCTATAGTTTCAAATTCTCTTAAAAGTTTTATGTCGCCATCTTTAGACACTGACAACAGAAGATATTTATCCATAACTTCAACTATAAAAAGCTCAGAGTATGATAGGGTTAACTTATCAACTACTCGGACAAAGCCGTTAGTTGATTTTGGTATAGAATAGCTGACCTTAAGCTTTCCCTTTAGTCTTCTGATAATTAACATTGGAACAAGAACTAATAAAATCAAAAATATTGAAAACCTAATGAGATAGCCCATAATATCGGGAGCGGATGAATTATGTTGATTTTGGGAGTTGTCTACCGTTAAACCCAGAGAATTATCCTTTGACGGATTGTTTTGATTTTGAGCCGCGTTAGTACTTTCTACAACATTATTCGTCTTTGCTTCTTCAGGGCTATTTACTTTTATATTATCATTTGAGGAGATTTTATCGAGTTGGTGATATTGAGGTGAAGAGTTTTGGGTGTATTGTATTGGTTCTAAGTTATTAGAGCTAGTATTGTTCGCAGCTTTAGAGGTCTTATCTATAGAAATAGCCTTTTCTTCGATTGGGGTGTTTGTTTTACTTAGATTGTTTTTATTTTGATTGTCGTCTGTATTTAGCACATATATATCTTTAGGATTGTTTACCCCAAACTTTATAGAAGGCGTTGAGTCAGTTTGAAAGAAGGAAGGAAGCGGCCCATTTATATTTTTTTGGGCTGCAAACGCGTTTGACGATAAAAGCGCTATAAATAAAAATATATATATAAAGCGCATGATCAATTTAAGAAAGGGCCTTCCTAACTGCCTCCAATACTCTGTCTGGTTGAAATGGTTTTACAACAAAATCTCTTGCTCCAGCTTGTATGGCCTCAATTACTATTGCTTGCTGACCCATTGCAGACACCATTATAATCTTAGCATTGGAATCAAAAGCCTTAATCTCCTTAAGAGCCCAAAGACCGTCTCTTTCAGGCATAGTGATATCCAACAAAGTCAACTCAGGCTTGAGTTCTTTGTATTTTTCTAAAGCTTCTAAACCATTTACTCCCTCACCCACCACCTCATGACCATTTTTTGTTAAAATGTCCTTTAACATCTTCCTCATAAATGTAGCGTCATCAGTAATCAATATTTTTGCCATAGTTTCCCCCTATCATAAGTTTTAAGGTAAAAATATTATTGCATAACAAGACTTGTAAAGTAAACATCTTTTACAACATCGCGTCCTACAATTTGGTTAAACTTTTGAAATAATATCTGTCTAAGCCTTTCCTTACCCTGAGAAGTTATCAATTCCTGATATGTCTGGCTCGACAATATAATTATAGCAGCATTTCTTAATTGTGGAGTCAGGGCATCCAGGATAGGTTTGGCCTTCGGTTCTAAAACAACTTTTTTACCTTCCCCGCCTGCAGCTTCACTTTTAAGAGGTATCTCTTCGTTTAGTTCTAAGACAATGCTAGCCTTTAGAAACCTTCCATCCTTCGTATTCACCACAAACTCTTGGAGAGGATAAGTAAAAAATATTGGTTCTTGTTTTTCTTTTGGGGCTGGCTTTGGAGTCAACATATTTGCAACATAAAAGCCTATCCCACCTCCCAAAACTATCAAAACTACAAGAGCTATTAACATCTTTTTATTTGAGAACAATTTCATTTTATCCTCCTAAATATCAAATTTCTTTATTTCTTTGTTATAAGAATATCAATTCTTCTATTTTTTTGTCTACCAGCAGCAGTGTCATCTGAGGCTACGGGTCTGGTATCTGCATACCCAGCTATCACCAACCTTGAGGAGGATACGCCTTTTTCTATAAAATATTTTGCTACTGAGGCAGCCCTTGCAGCAGAAAGCTCCCAGTTGGATGGAAATTCTACTGTATGTATAGGAACGTTGTCAGTATGGCCCTCAACATATACTTCATTGTCAATCTTTTCTAAAACTGCTGCGATCTTTGTGAGAAGTGGAAAGGCATCAGTTTTGAGATTAGCTTTTCCAGAGTCAAAAAGTATCTTGTCAGTTAAGATAGAGATTAAATAACCCCTTTCAGTTTGAATAACTGAAAATTGGTTAGAGTTTAAAGACTGTCTTAGAATCTGAGCTATTTTTAAAGATGCATCCTGTGCCTTCATTGCAGAATCAGGCATTACAGGAGCGCTTTGTGTAGTTGAACCAGGTTCTCCAATAACAGATGAACCCCTGTCAAGGATAGTGTAACCTCCAAACGCCTCTCTTAGCGCTTGTGCGGTTGCAGCAAATTTGGAAGCGTTAAGGGTAGCCATAGAAAATAGCAAGATGAAAAAAGCCATTAAGAGCGTGATCATATCTGAGTAGGTCAAAAGCCACCTCATACCACCAGCGCTATCATGACCTCCTCCGCCTCCACCTGAACTTTTCTTTTTTTTAGCCACCAGGCGATGCTCCCATCATATTTAAGAGTTTTGTAGCCTTTTTTGGATTGCTAGACGTAAGCTCGGACAACACATCAGATGCTTCTTTATTA
Organism: Thermodesulfobium sp. 4217-1; assembly: GCF_039822205.1. Lineage (NCBI taxonomy): Bacteria > Pseudomonadati > Thermodesulfobiota > Thermodesulfobiia > Thermodesulfobiales > Thermodesulfobiaceae > Thermodesulfobium > Thermodesulfobium fumaratoxidans. Next base: position 162,188 of record NZ_JBAGBW010000001.1, on the reverse strand, counting down.
TCCATATAGCTAAGCACCTTTGCAGCCTGGGTATCGTCCATGTTTTCTATTATCTTAGCAGCATCGGAAGGATCCATATTGGAGAGAACCCTTGCGTCTCTTTGTAACTTCAGCACCTCTTGCTGCTTCACCTTATCTGCTGCGGACTGGATAATATTTTTTTGACTATTGGTAATCGAAGCACTATTGTTGGCATTGTTTTGAGATGCGTTTAGGGCGGGTGATATTGTTGAAGGTGTCTGTTGTTGAGTTTGATTTTGAGAGACATTAGCACTCTCAGACTGTGTTTTTACAGATTTTTGTGGTGGTAGAAAAGGAAATTTCACCGTGCCGCTAAAATAGAGTCCAGCAGCTGTGCCAATAATAGCAATTATTAAAAATCCTACGATCATTAACCATTTCATTAATAGAACTTTAACTCTCCTTCTTCAATTCTAACGCTAACGCCTCTCATCTCCTCCGATATCTCTTGAGATATATCGGCGATTGTTAAAATTACTCCTGGATATATTATATCTGAAATTATCCTTCCGCTCTTTCTTTCTTCTTTTGTTTTAATTATCTCATCTTTTACCTTTTTCAAAGATTCTATCTGACCCAAATATGATTCTATAGTTTTCTGAATATTTTCAAGAGAATCTAATTGAGCTTGAGGAAATTTGTCCTTTTGCCTCTTTTTAAGATAAAGAAATCTATCTTCTATTTCTTTAGCCTTCTTAACCTGAGCTTCAATAGACTTTATCCTGTTTAAAATAGTTTCTAATTTCTCCTTTAGACCTGGAACTATTCCTGCGCTTACCTGGGTTTTTGTATGTTTATAAGATCCGATAACTCTCGACCTAATTTCAACACCGGCTTCTACACTGCCGCCTGTAATTTGAGAATTTCTGCCCTGCATAATAACCTTACCGCCAGCCATGATGCTGGAAAAAAATGCCTCAGACTCTATTAAGACATCTTCGCCTGCAACAATCTTGCCATTATGAACAAATCTAATATTGACCGATTTTCCAGCTTGAATAAAGCCATTTGACCCTCCCTCAAAACCCGATCTTACTACCACATTGCCCTTTGCCTTAATTGTAGACTCTTCAACTATGCCAGCTACCATTACATCCCCATCTGCCTCAACAGAAAATCCTGATAAAACGCTGCCTTTTATGTTGACAGATCCATTAAAAACAATATTTCCCGTTGAAAAGTCTATATCCTTGTCTATGTCAAGGGTGTGCAATACAACAATTTTACCATCAATGAGTCTTGGGGTACCTGCAGCTTCTGCAAATATACTAAGTCCATCTTCTGACAACTTTGTCCCTTTACCAGCCACGAATTTTGGATTGAATGGTTTCTTTGGCATTAAAACCCTCCCAGTAACATCGTGCCCAGGCTGTCCCTCTATCGGGGGAGTTTTAACTGCAAGAAGATCTCCTTCTTTAGTGTTATATACAAATCCTAAATCAAAATAGTCTACATTTCCAGTTTTGTCTTCTTTGGGTTTAATTTGTGTTTTCAATGGAAATTTGTACTCAACTTTTCCATCTACAGGACTTGTAGGACTCTCTCCTTTTGCAACAGTAAATATCGAGCCTGGCTTTGCAATAGCCTGATTTAGAGCTTCTTCATCTATGCCATAATTTATTCCGCCCTTTTTGAGATATTGTCTCATATCTTCAAGGGAGGGCAAGGTTTCTCCTTCTTGAACTCTTATACATATAGTGGCCAACATTTTATCAACAGAAAGATCTAAATCTAGATTCATACATCCCCCTCTAACTGTGATTTTAGTTTTATCAGAGCCTTACCGTGAATCTGAGATACCCTAGAAATCGATATATTTAAAATCTTTGCGATCTCGTCTAAAGAAAGATCCTCATAATAGTATAGATCAATAATTTGTTTTTCTCTATCTTCAAGGCTATCAATAGCCATTGATAAATCAATCGAAGAATTTTCTGAAGTGGTTAACTCATTTCCAAAGGCAGATGGCGCATCAATCTCAACATACCAATCAAGCAGCTCTTCTTGGGTTATGCTCAGATAGTCTGCGATGTCTTTGTCGCTTGGATTTTTGTCAAGTGAGGATTTTAGCTCGTTAATTGCTCTATCTAATTTTTTTACCTTAGAACGAGTCCCTCTTTTCAATGGATCTAGTTCTCTAAGCCCATCTAAAATTGCCCCTCTAATTCTGTGTGTAGCAAATGTTTCGAATTTAAGACCTCGAGATTCTTCGAATCTTTCAATTGACGTTAATAAACCGAAAATTCCATAGTTTAAAAGCTCTTCAAACTCAACTTTGCCCTGTATATTTGTATATATCTTTGCTGCAATTCTTTTTACTAACGATAGATAATTAAGAGCGAGCAAATTCCTGTTTTCTTGAGTTGTAGAATTTCTATATTTTATCCAAAGGGCTTTTTCATCTAACATTTTCGTTCTTCAAAAATAAAAATGAAATCAACCCGTCCACCTTATCCTTTCAAACTGTTTGCTTTATAAATAGTTTATCAGATAATCTATTATTTATAAAATTAATCATCAAATTCTATACCTTTTTGTTTCATTTCTCTCTGTTTATTAAAAATATATCTAATGATTGAGTCCTGTATCCCCCTTGGTATTTCAACAAAAGAGAAAGAAATATATCCAATTTTATTTTCTTCATCTTTATGTGAATTAATAAATTTTATTTTTTGATTTATTTTTTTCTTTTTATCAATTTCAAATTCGATAAACGTTATAGCCTCTTCTTTTATTAAAGTTAAAATCTTTTCGTAGTCATTTGGCTTTTTGTCTTTTAATATCAGCCTAACCTTTATACCGCCCCCAGAAAGGTCGTGCGCATTTCCCTTAAAGCTGATAAAGTCTTTGTCATTCATGTTTTTTTTAATTTTTAAAACTACATCCAAGTCTGTAATTTTAAGCCTAAAAAAAACTCTTCTCTCAATCTTCTTTACTTCTTTTGGTACGTTTAATGCAAATAAAAATAAATTTGTATTAGAATCCTTTTTTCTTCCTAAAACAGCGCTCTGAAATTGATAAATTGTCTTTCCCTTTTTTACGTCAACTAATACGAGATCTCCTTGTGCCAAAATAAGAGGGTATCCCTTGTCCATAGGAGTCTCTATCCAAAGGATTTCTTTATTGTCTTCTAAGTAAGATATTATAGATCCGTAAGGACCTTCAAGTTCATCTTTAGATACAGATCTCTTAATTAAATATATATCAATCTTTGTTGTAGATTTATAAAACTCATCCGGATTATTAACTTTCTCGATAATATCATCTGGCAATTATGACACTCGCTCCTCAAGCATTTTTACATAATCGATTAAAGTTCTTGAGTATATATTGTTAATATTTAACTCGCTCAAACACTCAAGAGCTCGCTCGGAGTAGTTTTTCGCTAAATTTACACTCTCTTTTAGAACTTCTTCATTTCTAACCATTTCAATTATTTTATTTAAGTCGTCTTCCGTTTTGTTTTCTAACAATAATCTCACTTCTTTACTCTTCTTTGAGAGCAATAGAACAGGAAGAGTAACCACGCCTGACTTCAAATCTGAACCGGGCAGCTTGCCCAATTTTTTCATTTCACCGGTAAAATCTAAGATGTCGTCAATTATTTGAAATGCGATGCCCAAATTTAGCCCAAAATCAGCAAAAATATTTCTTTTTTCTACAACATCAATTGTCCCCAGAAGAGCAGAAGAGCTTATCAGTTTTGCAGTTTTGTTAATACACCTGATGATGTATCTTTCCACTGGCACTATTTTAAAAAGGTCTTCTTGTTGCATCACTTCTCCCTCAGCCATGCGCATTATTACTTCTGCCATAAGGCTTACAGGCTCTTTATTTGGCAACAAAGAAAGATAATGAGTTATCTTTGCCAGGATAAAGTCTCCTGAGAGAATCGCAACCTTGAATCCATACTTGCCATTTACGCTGGGCATGCCTCTTCTTATATTGGATTCGTCAATAACATCATCGTGTATAAGCGTAGCCAGGTGTATACCTTCTACAACTGCTGCGTATTTTACAACTTTATCTAGATCTTGGTTCATACAAAGCGCGCTTAAAAAAACTATTGCCGGTCTAATTCTTTTACCACCTGCGTCAAGCAAATGCAAAGATGCCTTTCGTAAAGTATCTACATCAGTTTCTAATATTCTTGAGAGTTCAATTTCTGATAATTTTATATGAGATTTTAGTTCTAATTTTACCGTTATAGCATTCATAAATTATCATCAATTAAGTCATTATTTGGTGGAGAGGTATAAGCATCCAAAACCTTATCAGTACCATCTAATTTTTGGAGTTTTACTCCCTTTGCACTTCTTGAAAGTTGCTTTACCGAATCAATATCAATTCTTATAACTTTGGCTTTTTCTGTATATATTGTTAAGTCTTTATTCTGTTCATAATTCAATATTGTAGCAAGACTTGACTTTGCAACCCTAACTCCTTTTGTCCCTCTGTTGTGACCTGTAAAATTCTTATTGCTAACTCTCTTGCCATTTCCATCCTTATCAATAACTATAAAAAATTCTGAATCTGGAACTATGCCTAACAGTTTGTCGTCCTTAGAGAGTCTCATGCCGATAACGCCATGTGAATTATTTCCCATACTTCTCAAATCCTTTAAATTAGCCAGGGTTGCAAACCCTTTGCTGGAGTAAAGCAAGAATCTCTCTTTACATACCATACACGCGCCTACAACAGATTCAGAATCAATAAGTTTTATCGCAATTACTCCATTTCTTCTCTTTGAGACAATATTTTCAAGTTTTATTTTTTTTAAATAGCCTTTTGATGTCGAAAGTATTATGTCTTTTTTTATTTCATCATCTTTAACCTGCACCATAAATGTAATTTTTTCGTCCTCTGAAAGTGGCAATATATTCGCTATGCCTGTACCTCTGGATGTTCTTGTAAATTCTGGAATACTGTAAGCAAGGAGTGTATAGGCTCTACCTCTTGAGGATATAAATAATACTTTATCTTTGTTTGATAGAGTTATTGAAGTTTGAATTCTATCTTGAATTGCACTGCTCTTTTGAACTCCGTCTATGCCTTTCCCGCCTTTATTTTGCCTTCCATAAACTTCGTTTTTCATCCTTTTTATAAATCCTAATTTGCTTATTGTAACAATTACTTCTCCTTCAGGGATGTCCTCTTCAACGATGTCGTCTTCTTCAAAATCCAAAGAGATCTCTGTCCTTCTCTTGTCAGCAAAATTTGATTTTATTTCAAAGAGTTCTTTTTCCAAAATTTCTAAAAATTTTTCTTCATTGTTTAAAGCAAATTCTGTCTCTTTAATTTCTAACAAAGTTTTTTCAAGATCCCTAAGAATTTTTTCTCTTTCTAAAGATGTCAATCTTTGTAATCTTAGGTCTAAAATGCCCTGAGCACCTTCTTCTGTTATTTCAAGAAATTCGCATAGCGACTTCTTCGCTTCTGCTGGATTTAAGGATTTTTTAATTATCTCTATAACTTGATCTATTTTATCCAAAGCTTTGGACAGAGCATCTAAAAGAATCAATCTTTTTTTCAAGTCTTCAAGGATTTTTTCCAGTCTTTTCCTTTGGATATCCTTTCTAAAGGTGAGAAAATGTAACAAAACATCTTTTACTGGCAAAACCTTTGGAACTCCAGCAACCAAGGAGAGCATTATTACGCCAAATGTCACCTGCATCGTAGTGTGTTTATATAGATTTTTCATAATTTTTTCAGAGTTGGCATCTCTTTTAAGCTCCAAAACAACCCTTATTCCTTCTCTGCCAGATTCATCTCTTACTTCTGAAACTCCATCTAATCTTTTTTCTTTAATTAGCTGATCAATCTTTTCAACTAAAATAGCCTTATTAACAGAATAAGGAATCTCACTTATAACTAATTTATTTATTTTAGAGCCCATTTCTATTTGATATTTTCCTCTTAAGATAACCTTTCCCTTGCCATTGAAAAAATATTCTCTAATGCCATTTTTTCCTACTATTATTCCTCCTGTAGGAAAATCAGGACCAGGTAATACTTTTAATAATTCCTCTTCCGATGTTTGAGGATTTCTTAAAATTAATAAAAGCGCGTCAATTAATTCCCCTAAATTGTGAGGAGGAATAGAAGTAGCCATTCCAACAGCTATTCCAGAAGCGCCGTTTGCTAAGAGTTGCGGAAATTTTGCAGGCAAAACCTCTGGTTCTTTTAAAGAGCCATCAAAGTTATCTTGCATGGGCACAATATTGAAATTCATTTCTGACACAAGCGTATTCGAAATCTTTGATAGTCTTGCCTCAGTGTATCTCATAGCAGCTGCACTGTCTCCATCAAGAGAACCAAAATTGCCATGACCGTCAATCAATGGGTATCTATAAGTAAAATCCTGTGCCATTCTCACAAGAGCATCGTATACTGCAGTATCACCGTGAGGGTGGAATTTTCCTAAAACTTCTCCTACTACTCTTGCACACTTTTTGTGTGGTTTATCGTAAGTCATACCCATCTCGCTCATAGCATAAACAATTCTTCTTTGAACGGGTTTTAGACCGTCTCTTATATCAGGTATTGCTCTACCAACAATTACGCTCATAGCATAATCTAAGTATGAATCTTTTATTTCTTCTTCTACTATTCTCATTATCTCAGACATCTAAGTTTTTTACCTCCCGAGCATATCTTTCAATAAAAGCTTTTCTGTATTCGACATTATCTCCCATAAGTATTTCGAATATCCTATTTGCTTCACTTGCATCATCTATACAAACTCTTAACATTGTTCTTTTGTCAGGATCCATTGCTATATCCCAAAGTTGAGTGGGAGTCATTTCCCCTAAACCTTTAAATCTTTGTATCGAATCTGGATTTTTTATTTCTAAAAGTATGTTATTTAATTCATCGTCGCTCATAGCATATCTTCTTTCTTTGCCCTTTCTAATCATATATAGCGGTGGTTGTGCAATAAATATTTTGCCCATTTCTATCAGTGGACGAAAATATCTAAAAAATAAAGTTAATAGTAAGGTTCTTATGTGTGAACCGTCTACGTCAGCATCTGTCATTATTATTACCTTGTGAAATCTTAGATTTTTAATCCAATCTGTTGTGGTTCTTTCTTCTTCGTAAAATGGTAAACCAATTGAAGCTGCAAGGGCCTTTATTTCTTGGTTTGCTAAAATCTTATCTATATTTGCTTTTTCTACGTTAAGTATTTTTCCTCTAAGTGGTAATATGGCTTGAAATCTTCTATCTCTACCTTGTTTTGCAGAACCACCTGCGCTATCTCCTTCTACAATAAATAGTTCGCATTCTTCTGGTTTCTTTGATGAGCATAGAGCTAATTTACCAGGTAGAGAGATGCTTGTCGTAAAATCGTGTTTCTTTCTTACCATATCCCTTGCTTTTTTCGCTGCTTCTCTTGCCTCTTTTGCAGCTAGGGATGACTTGATTATCATATTTGCTATTTCTGGTTTTGATTCTAATTCTACTATAAATTTTTCCATAAGCTTTTCTACAGCAATCTTAGCTTCTAGAGATGATAATTTAGTTTTTGTTTGACCTTCAAATAGTGGTTCTTTTAATTTTACTGATATTACAGCGGTTAAACCACATCTTATATCTTCACCTTGAAAATTTTCTTCTTCTTTTAGAAACTTTTTATCTTTTGCGTACTGATTTGTAAATTTTGTCAGCGAATTTTTAAAGGCGGTTAAATGCGAACCTCCCTCTTTTGTGGAAATATTGTTTGCAAAACAGATTATGTTTTCATATGTTGAATCAATATGTTGGAGAGCAATATCAACGTATACTTCATCATATTCTCCCTGAATAGCTATAGGCGGATAGTATAGAGTTTTGGAATTTTTATTTAAATACTCTACAAATCCAGATATTCCCTTATCATCATAAAAAACTTCTTTTTCATCAATTCTTTCATCAAAAAATTTAATTGTTAATCCAGGATTTAGAAATGCGATTTCTTGAAATCTTGATTTTAGATCGTCTACATCCCATGTAATATCCTTAAAAATTTCTTTGTCAGGTAGGAAATTTATTTTGGTACCATGATTGTTGCTCTCACCGATTATCTTTATGTCAGAAGTTGGAATGCCCTTAGAAAATTCTTGTGTAAATATTTTACCGTCCCTATAAACAGTTGCAACGAATTTTTCAGACAGGGCATTTACAACAGATACACCAACTCCATGTAACCCGCCTGACACCTTGTAGACCTTATCATTAAACTTTCCGCCTGCGTGTAGAGTAGTCAATACAAGTTCAAGAGCATTTTTGTTTGTTTGTTCGTGTAAATCTGTGGGTATTCCTCTTCCATCATCTTCTATTGTTACAAAATTTGATTTATGAATTTTTATTGAAATATTTTTACAGTATCCAGCCATATATTCATCTACTGAATTATCAATCACTTCATATATCAAATGTAATAAACCTTTTAGACCTATTGAACCGATATACATTCCCGGTCTTTTTCTTACTGCTTCCATTCCTTCTAAGACTACTATATCTTTTGAGGTATATTTCACTATTTATTCATCTCCTTTAGAAACCTTTAAATAATTTTTTTTAACAATCGTTTTGTATATATTTAATAAATTTTTTTTTATTTTTTCGTTTTCAATATTATTAAGACATTCTGGATATTCTATTTCAATTTTAATTTCTTCATCCTTTTCTATTTTACAAATCTCTTTTAATTCAAAATTTGATGTCTTAAATTTTAAATTATCTATTTCTATGCCTAAATTTTTTTTTATTCTATCAAAAATTATATTTGAACATAGAGAAATTTCACTACTTATAATTGGATGGTTCGTTGATATGATTAAAGTTTTATTGCTCAATTTTGTTGGTCTTGAAAGCTTGGAAAGCTTTGGTCCAACAATTTCTAACCAATTTTTTTCAATAATAAAACATAATCTTAAATTCTTTGGAACTTGATTTAATATTATCGAATCTATTTTAAACATAAGATTTACTATAATACAGTTCTTTCAAAATCTTCAATGTTTAAATTAGCAGTTGTTGTGATAAATATATAGCCTTTTATTTTTTCTATCCACTTTAATAACTTATTAGTATTTATGCTATCCAAAAATGAATTAAACTCGTCAAATAAAGAAATACAATTATAATCTTCAAATATTTTTATTTTTGCTAATTGAAGCGCAAGAGAAAATTTTTTTATTTCTCCTGTTGATAAAAATGTTGAATCTATATTTTTTATTTTTATTGTAAAGTTATCCCTGGATGGGTTTATTAAATTTCTTTTAATTTTTGATTCAATTATCTCTCTATTTTTCATTTCTTTTGAATCTAGACTTTTATAAAACTTGATGTCTAAATCTTCTTCATCAATAAATTCTCTTATATTAATAAATAATTTATTTAGAACTTCCTCTCTGAGATTTGATATATCATTTGACAGCTGAGTAAGCGTTATATCATAGCTTTTTAATAATTCTCTATCTTTATTATTTTTTAAAATAAAGTTTTTTTGTGTATTTAAGTTTTTAATGTCTTTATAAAGTTTTATTTTTTCTGGATTTATATTAATTATAGTTTCATCTAAAAATTCCCTCTTTTTCTTTGGTTCTTGTGATAATAGAAGAGAATCGAATAAATTTATATAAAAGACTTTGAAATACTTCCATAAAATTAAGTTGGAATTTAATTTTTTATCATTGAATTTTATGATTTTATTTTTGTTGTTTATCGATACTTCAATTCTTTTTCCGTAAATCGTATTTTTTAAAAGTGAGTTATTTTTTGAGAAATTTATTAGATTTTGATTTGTAATATTATTTTTTGTTTTCCCTCTTAATGTTAAATAAATTGCTTCTATTAAATTTGATTTTCCAGATGCATTCTCACCAATTATTAAATTTTTTTCATTAAAATTGAATATTTTGTGGTCATAATTTCTAAATTGGTGTAATTCTAAAAACATTTCTATCTTTCTGGTCTTGCTGGAAGTGTTATATAAGTAGTATTTAATTCATTTTCTATTGTTATAGGTTTGTTTTCGTCTTTATATGTAAATAATATTTCATCTTCTGTAAAAATTTTTAAACCGTCTATTAAATATTGCGACTTAAATAAAAATTCTATTTTATTAATCTCTGTTAACGATTTAGTTTTTAATTTTGTGTTTATTCTTGTATCTGATGATTTTATTGTTATGTCATCGTTTTCTAAGATTAATTTTATTATTTCTGATTGTGAAGAGGTAAAAAGTAACTTTTTTATAAAGTCCTCTCTATTTATGTGAAGTCTGTATTTGTTGTCTGAAGGTATAGCCTTTTCATAATTTGGATATTCATAATTAAGTTTTTTAACTGATAAAATTTTTTCGTGAGTTGATAATATCCAGTGTGTATCTGTTAAGTATGACATTGGAGTTATTGCATCAAATTTAATTATTTCTTGTGCGCATTTTTTTGATATAGTGAAGTTCATATCTAATTCTTCTTCAGGTTCTATCTTATAAATTGATAATCTAAATCCGTCTGTAGCTGCTATAGTTGTAGTTTTGTCTTTTGTCTTGAAGTTTACTCCGCTCATCTTAGAATCTGAGCTTTGTGAGCTTGAGTTTATTACTTTTTCAATTGCCTTTTTTATTGTTGAAAATTTTATTATTTTTGGTTCTATTTTAGATATATCAATTTGTTCTGGAAAGTTTGGATCTTTTTTTATCGGTATTGTTGCCGATAGGTTTTCACCCTTTAAGTTTAATTCCTCATCTTGAAATTCTAATGTAATTTTTTCATTTGGATAGTTTTTAATTAGATTGGATATTTCATTAGACTCTATTAAGATTGGTTCTATGGTTACATCTTCTTTAATTTCAAAAACATAAATAGTTTCAACTTCTAAATCAGTAGATCTGAATATCATGTTTTTTTCTTTTGTTTGTACTTGTATATTTCTTAATATTTCAACTGGATGTTTCTTAATATTTTTTGATAGGTCTTGTATTATTTTATTTAACTCTTTTATTTCTAATTCTATTTTTATTTTTCCCTCACTTGATGAGTTTTCCACATTGCCTTTTATCTCTTCCATTATTTAACTCCTTTATAAGTAATAGTAATAGTTCTTGTGGATATGTTGATAACTCTCTTTTTACATGTTGTAAAGCTATTTTGGTTGTTGAAAACTTGTTTACTGTTTGATGCTTATGTGGATAATTTTTATTACATCTAAAGTTATTAACCGTTTATTAACTTTTATCCACACAATATTAACAAGTTATCAACAGGTTATCCACATTTGTTGATAAGTCAACCTTTTTTTAAGTTACTCTTAAAGATGTCTTTATTTGTTCCACTATTCTTTTTACTGATTGATCGTTGCTTATATCTTCTTTAATTCTTTCATATGCGTGTATTACAGTAGAGTGATCTCTTCCAAAGTATTCTCCAATTTGCGGTAGGGAATTTTTTGTTATTTCTCTACATAAATACATTGCTATTTGTCTTGCATTGGCCTGATGACTTTTCCTTCCTCTGCTTTTTAGATCCTCGAGTTTAATTTGCATTATTTTGGAAACAGCAATAGAAATTTCATCCATAGTTGGTTGATTGTTTAGCTTATTTTCTTCAATATTTTTTAAAGCTTCTTGTGCGTATTCTACAGTTATTTTTGATTCTTGATTAATAGAACAAAGGGCCATGGCTTTTGTTAAAACCCCTTCTAATTCCCTTATGTTTGATGCTACTTTTTCAGCTATTAAAATTAGTGCATTTTGCTCTATGTCTATTTCTTCTATTTCTGCCTTTTTTTGGAGTATTGCTATCCTTGTTTCTAAATCTGGAGGCTGCACATCAGCAATCAATCCCATTTCGAATCTTGTTCTTAATCTTTCTTCTAAAGTTCTAATCTCTTTTGGTGGTCTGTCTGATGATAGCACTATTTGTTTTCCAGACTCGTAAAGCGTATTGAAAGTATGAAAAAATTCCTCTTGAGTTCTTTCTTTACCTGCTATAAATTGTATATCGTCAACTAATAATATATCTATATTTCTGTAATGTTCTTGAAATGAGTTAATTTTGTCATCTTTTATTGCATTTATAAATTCATTTGTAAATTTTTCACTTGTTATGTATAACACGTATAGATTTGGTTTTTTGATTCTGACAGTTGTCGCTATTGCTTGAAGTAGATGTGTTTTACCGAGTCCTGCCCCCCCATAAATAAAAAGAGGGTTGTATGCCTTACCTGGATTATCAGCTACAGCAAGCGATGCTGCGTGTGCCATTCTGTTTCCAGGACCTATAACAAAGGTTTCAAAAGTATATTTTGATAAGAAGCTGTTTTGTTCAACTCTCTCTGTCTGTTGCATTCTTTGGTTATTATTTCTTTTTTCAACATCATCATAACTTTCCATTGATTGATCTACTTCTAAATATAATTTTAGATTTTCTCTTTCAATTATGTCCTCTATGATGTTCTTTAACTTACTAGATTTTTGTTCTACATAAGTTTTTATAAAGTCATTTGGCACTATCAATGTTAACCTGTTTTCTTCCTTGTTAATTATTGCTTTTGAAGGTTTTAAAAAGGCTTCTACCGTTGGTTTTCCCATTTTTTCTTCAACTGTATCTAATATTTCATCCCATATACTATTCACGTCACCGAACCCTCTCAGTTATCTTCTACCTCTTTTAAAATTTGTAGATATATTTTATCATAGATAGGTTATCATATATTATCCTAAAATTTGAGGTGAATCTTAATGTCAAAAAGAACTTATCAACCAAAAGTCAGAAAGCGTTTTAAGATACACGGTTTTCTGCTCAGGATGAGTACTAAAGCTGGTAGAAAAATTATTAAATCTAGAAGAACTAAAGGTAGACACGACCTTGCGGTAAGTGCTTAGTAAGGATAAATCACTAAGCAACTCATTAGAAATTCGTAGTGTATTAAATTCTAAAAGAAGAGATGGCTTGTATTTTAATGTATTTTACAGACCCTCTCAATCTTTTAGAATTTGTGTTATTGTATCTAAGAAAGTTTCAAAAAGTTCTGTTAAGAGAAATTATATGAAAAGACTTGTAAAGAGTTTTTGCGTTAAAGAGTTTTTTTGTAACAAAAACAGAAAGGATTTTTTTGATATTGTAATTTTGGTTAGGAAATCTTTTACAAAAGCTAACAGAAGAGAGGTTATACAGGAGCTAATAAATTTATGCAAATATATTTAAAATATTTTTTAATATTTTTAATAAAGTTTTACCAAAAATTTATTTCTCCCTTGAAGGGCAGAACTTGTATTTTTTACCCTACTTGCTCTGAATATGCAGTTATTGCTATTTCTAGATTTGGACCATTTAAGGGCAGTTTTTTGGCAATAAAGAGAGTTTTAAGATGCCACCCATTTAATCATGGTGGATATGACCCTGTACCAGAAAATTTCTTAGTTCGAGAGGAGAAATGAAATAGTGAATTCTTTTTTTAGTTGGTTTGATACTAATCTTTTTCACCCTATTTTTTATTCTTTGCTGAGTTTTTTGCATGATTTTGGCTTGGTAATTATTCTTATCACTCTTTTGATTAGAGCTTTGTTGTGGCCGCTTAACCACATATCTCTCGATCAAATGAAAAAGATGCAAAAACTTCAACCTAAAATAAAGGAACTTCAAGAGAAATTTAAATCAGATCCCCAACGTCTTCAAACTGAGATGGTAGCCTTTTATAAAAATAATAAAATAAATCCATTTGGCGGATGCTTGCCAATGCTTATTCAACTCCCTATACTTATTGCATTTTATTATTTTTTATTAAGCCCAGAATTAAAAGCTATTATTGCTCAGACCCACTCAGCTGTGAATTTTTTGTGGATTTCTGATATAACCGAGAAAGATCCTTTTTATATTCTTCCTGCTCTGCTTATGGCTACAACCTTTATACAGCAGAAAATGACAACAAACACTGCTGACAAGATGCAAAAACAGATGCTTCTAATGATGCCGCTCTTCTTGGGATTCATATCCATACAATTTCCTGCTGGCATTTTAATTTACTGGAACGTTTCTAACTTCATTGGAATAATTCAATCCTATATAATAATGAGAAAGCATGCATGATGGTTAGAGAGGTTTTTGTTACAGCTAAAAATCAAGAAGAAGCGGTAAAACGCGGTCTTGAATTGCTCGGTATAGATGAAAATTCGCCATTTGACATTGAGGTATTAGAGCAACCAAAAAAAGGTCTTTTAGGAATCGGCTCTAAAGAAGCCAAAATTATTTTGAGATATACACCTTCTGTAGAAGAAGTTATATCAGAAGTAATTCATGCATTAATTAACGAGATTCCAGATAGCACTTTTTCTTTGAATTCATACATTGAAGGGGACATACATTTCGTTGAAATTAATGGTGACAATATTGGATGTCTTATTGGTAGACACGGGGCAATACTGAAATCAATAGAATTTTTATTAAATAGAATTGCTAAGATTAGCTCTAATGAACATAGCATTAACCTTGATATCAATGGATATTGGAAAAGTAGAACTGCCTTTCTATATGAGTTATCCGATAAACTTGCAGAAAAGTGTGTTAATTATAGGAAGAAAATTGAATTTTTACCGTTGCCCTCTCATGAAAGAAAGGTAATTCACGTATATCTTTCCAAGCGTAACGATTTAAAGGTATATAGTGTTGGCGTTGGTAAAACCAGGCACATAGTTATTGAACCATTAACTAATGGTAATAGATAATTTTAAGAGCCAAAGTTTAATATTTAAAGGGCTATTTGAAAAATATCTCCCAGATTTTATGAGATATTTTGATGATATAAATCTTTTTACAGAAAAACTTTTTATATATAATAATAAACACTCCTTGGTATCTTTTAACACTGTTGATGAATTTTTTTTTAAACACATATACGACTCTTTATATCCAACAATTATCTGTTCTGATTTCTTCAAATCATCAAATTTTCTTGATATTGGATCTGGCGCAGGCATCCCTGGTCTTATCTTATCTATTTGTTTTCCAGAAATTTACTGGTCATTATTGGAGCCAAAACACAGAAGGGTTATTTTTCTTTCAGGCGTAATTTTTGATTTGAGCCTGCACAATGTTTTTGTTGTACAGAAAAGGTTTGAAGATTTGGTTGAGGCGCCCAAAAGAATAATTTCAAGGGCCACATTTCCTTTAGAGATCATGTTGTCTGTTTTAAGTAAATATAAGGGTTTGGTTGCTGGATTATGGCTTGGAAAAAGCTTTAATAATACTGTCTTGAACGATTTTAATTGCCAAATATTTAATTATAATTTGCCAGAGGGTTTTGGTGAGAGAAATTTTTTAGTAGTTAACTTCTAATTTGACATCTATAGCCTTTCTAAAATATAATAAGCTGGATGGTGGATGTAGCTCAAAGGCAGAGCACTGCACTGTGGCTGCAGATGTTGGGGGTTCAATTCCCCTCATCCACCCCATTTAGCGCCCGTAGCTCAGTTGGATAGAGCGACGGACTTCGAATCCGTTGGTCAGGGGTTCGAATCCCTTCGGGCGCGCCATTAGGAAAAATAGCAAAATAGTTTTCTTTAAAACATTAATATTTTTATACCCCAGTTGTGGTCAGGATATCTTCGCTCGTTTCTTGTCTCATTATTCTTCCTATGTCCGATCTTGTAATTATGCCAACCAGCTCATTGTTTAGGTTATCTTTTACCACTGGTACCCTTCCAATGCCCTTTGACATAATTATTCTCATAAAATCGTACAATGAATCTTCAGGGGTCAATGTTATTAAATTTTTTGTCATGATATCCTTTGCAAGAACTTTGTTTTTGTCCAGTTTTCTTGCTTTCCACAAATCTGTTTTTGTTATCATTCCTACCAAAAAACCGCTGTCTGTAATGGGAATGCCCGTATATATATTTTTTGTCATGATATCTTCAACCTCAGCAAGTTTTAGATCTGGACTTGCTGTCAGAGGCTTTTGCATAGCCTCTTTTATCTTTATATAGGTTAAATAGTGTGATATGCATTCGTCCTGATATGCAGGTGAGTCCATTCTTCTTTCGACCTGTGCGCTGTATATGCTTTGATGTCCTGAAAAGAAATCGGCTACGAACACAGAGATCATTGATGGAATAAGAAGATCGTATCCATGACTCATTTCTGCTACCATAACAATAGTTGACAAAGGCGCTTTTGAGACTGCTGCATAGACGGACATCATGCCTACAATAGTAAATGATGTTATATCAAGATTGTTATTTGGAATTATGTTTGACAAAAGGCTACTGACTGCAAATCCTGTAAGTCCGCCCGAGACAAGCGATGGTCCAAAAACGCCTCCTGGACTGTTAAATCCCAATGTAAAGCCTAATGCCAATACCATTGCAACGATGCCGATGATTGTGAACTGAGGTGTGATGATGTCAAGTCTTTTATCAGTTATAAGCTGAATCCACCCATAACCGCTGCTGATAACCACAGGGCTTATCATACCTATCAGGCCTGTAACAAAGCCACCTATTGGCTGAATCATATATTGAGGCAGAGGCAATAGGCTTGCAAGCTTTTTTGAGTATAAAAACGACTTCATTATAGATTTTGCAATAAACATACAGGCAAAACCAAGAACTATGTATTGCAATAATGCCACTATTTTAAAATTTTTAGCGGCATCTACGTGTATATAAAATAAGGGCTCAAATCCAAATGTCAATCCTACACAGGTGTAGGCTATTATCGCAGAAATGAAGCAGCTAAGCATTGATTGTATCTCAAAGTCTTTTTTATAAAAAACCTCAGCGCCAACTATGGCACCAGCAAGAGGCGCTCTGAAAACTGCTCCAAGACCTGCTCCAAGACCTGCTGCTAGAGCAATCCTTCTTTCCCCCTCGCTTAAATTTAATTTTTGGGCTATAAAAGAACCTAAACCTGCTCCGATTAACGACATCGGCCCCTCCCTGCCTGAGGTTCCACCCGCGCCAATTGTAATTGTTGAGGCTAAAAGCTTTACAAATGTTGTTTTTATATTAATTACTGCCTTTTCAAAGTGGTATGCTTTAATGGCTGCGTTTGTTCCAGCGCCGCTTGCCTCAGGCGCAAACCTATATATTAATAAGCCCGATATTAATCCCCCTAGTGCAACGCTTACTGGAAATAGATATGGTCTAGCAATAATAATATGGTATAAATCTGGGTTACCGCCTTCTCCTGTAACTGCTGGCGGATAATACCCTACTAGTAATCTTAAAAACACAAAAGAGGTATATTTCAAAGCTAATAAAAAGATTACTGCCGCTATGCCAACTGAAATTCCTATTAATACTGGGACATACAGATATCTTCTTGCATCTTTCGTTTTCATTCTCTCTATGTAAGGCATTTTGCTAAAATTTTTAAGGAGAACTTGTAGGTTGTTTATTAACTCT
Source organism: Thermodesulfobium sp. 4217-1 (assembly GCF_039822205.1). NCBI lineage: Bacteria > Pseudomonadati > Thermodesulfobiota > Thermodesulfobiia > Thermodesulfobiales > Thermodesulfobiaceae > Thermodesulfobium > Thermodesulfobium fumaratoxidans. Next base: position 144,775 of record NZ_JBAGBW010000001.1, on the reverse strand, counting down.
CTTTTTGTCAACTCTCCTCCATAACTTTGTGTGCTTTATACTATTATACTGACATTATACTTTGTTAACCCATAAGAATTTCAACTTATTTTATAAGAAAAGTATTATATAAACTTATTTGTTCATCAAATGTCATGCGTTCCTGTAAAAAATTAAATATAAAAAATTAGGATGCACTTAAAGATAATTTTTAGAACAATACACTAATTAACCTGTCTTTGATACAAGCTTATAAAGTAAATGCTCTGAGATAGATTTAATAAATAGATTTCTATCTCAGAGCATTTAAAAAACGAAGTATTAAAGTTAATTATGTTGTTGTGTTCAAAAGAGAACCTGTTGAACTACTGGCAATATCATTTGTAAGATTTTGAGAAAGAGATTGTAAGAAGTTTACAAGCGTAACATTGTTAGATGAGGAGGTAGTACTTGATGAATTAGAGGTAGAATTGCTAATAAGATTTGAGAATGCATTGTTAAGACTGGTGAGATCGGTATTAGAAGTGCTTGAAGTTGTAGAATTGCTTTGTAAAGATGAAATTAAACTATTTAAAGAAGAGAGTATAGAGCTGCTAGAATTGTCAGTGCTCGAAGTAGAGGAAGTAGTGCTTGATGTAGTGCTTGTCTGATTCAATGCAGCCATTAGCTCTTGTAAAAATTGGCCGGCTGCTCCGCCACCTCCTCCACCATGGTGCCCATGATGTCCTGATACAGATACAGCGTTGGCTTGCATACCTTGGGGTGTGAGGCTATATTGCTGCAATGTCTGCATAAGAGCTTGACCAATAGCTGTTGGTGATGATTGTGAAGATTGATTCTGGTTTAGTGTATTGTTGCCTGAAGACGTAGAATTAAGATTGCTGGTATAAAGTTGATTTTAAACAGAATTTACATTTAAGGTTGACACTTTTACCTCCCAAATTTGTATTTATATAGCATTTTAGATGCTCGCTATACTAATATAATATCGACAATTTTCTTAGTTTAATTTATCTTTTTTATTTACTTAAGTTTAAAAAATTTTTTGAATATTTATAGATCATGTTTCTTGAGAAACATTTTAATTAATTATATTTTTTATTAATCCTTCAATATTCGCCTTGCTCTTTTCAATATTGTCTGGCTCTATCTGTTTGACTAAAGCGCTTCCTATAATTACCGCATCTGTTGGCAGATTATCAAATTGCTCTTTTGAACTAACGCCAAAGCCTGCAGCAACATATTTTGAGCTAATCTTCTTGACGCGTTCGAGATAGGTATAAGTGTCGTTGCTGTAATTGGATCTGGCTCCTGTTATGCCGAAAACAGTTACTGCATAAATAAAAGCGTTAGCATAATCGGAGATTTTTTTTACATCCTCTTCTTTTATGTTTGGAGTTGCAAATGGAACGTAAGAGATGTCAAATTTTTCAAGATGGGGTCTGAGCCTGTGCGATTCTTTAAAGGGTAAATCTGGAACTATCACGGCATCTGCGAAGGAGGATATCCTCTTTGCAAAATTTTCTTCGCCTTTATTGTAAATTAAGTTGTAATACAACATCGGTATAATTGCAATGCCAAATTCGTCTTTTAATTCGTCTGCCATGAGATAGACGTCTTCGCTTTTTGTGCCATTTTGGATAGCAAAGGAGTAACTATTTGTAATAGTGGGTCCATCTGCAACTGGATCAGAGAAAGGAACTCCAAGCTCGACTACCTTTATACCACAACTTACTAACACTTTAACGAATTGTTTGGTAGCATTTATCGATGGGTAACCAGCGGGCAAAAATGGAATTAAAGTTTTCTTCTCTTTTAAAATCTCTTTAATTTTGTTCATTTTTCGCCTCCATACTTTTCATAATCGTTTGCATATCTTTATCTCCCCTACCAGATAGATTTATAATTATCGTGCTGTCCTTTTCTAATTCCTTTACCTTTTTTATTGCAAGAGCTACGGCATGCGCGCTTTCAAGCGCGCAAATTATACCCTCTTCCTTTGCGAGTATTTCAAGCGCGCACATTGCTTCATCGTCTGTTATCCCTTCATATATAGCCCTTCTCGAATCTTTCATATAAGAGTGTTCTGGACCTACTCCTGGGTAATCTAACCCGGGGGCAATAGAGTGAGCTTCTTCTACCTGACCATCTGAGTTTTGTAAAAGATAGCTTAGAGATCCATGTAATACGCCTGGCCTTCCTGCTGATAGGGTAGCTGAATGTAGCCCTGTTTCTATTCCCCTTCCTGCTGCCTCTGCGCCGAATATCTTTACGCCATCGTCTTCAACAAAAGCTTTGAATAATCCTATAGAATTACTCCCACCGCCGACACAAGCAAAAATTGCATCAGGCAGTGCACCTGTACTTTTGAAAATTTGCAATCTTGCTTCTTCTCCAATTATTCTTTGAAAATCTCTTACTATAGTTGGAAATGGATGTGGGCCAGCAGCCGAGCCTATCATATAATGAGTGGTATTTATATTTGTAACCCAATCCCTCAAGGCCTCGTTCATTGCATCTTTTAGCGTTTTTGATCCGCTATCGACCTTGTTCACCTTTGCTCCAAGGAGTTCCATCCTAAATACGTTTAATTTTTGTCTTTCATAATCAACCGAACCCATATAAACCTCGCATGGAATTTTTAGAAATGCACAAACGGTAGCAGTTGCTACGCCATGCTGCCCTGCTCCAGTCTCTGCAATAACCCTTTTCTTGTTTAACCCCTTTGTAATTAACCCCTGGCCCAGACAGTTATTCAATTTGTGCGCTCCTGTGTGCAACAGGTCCTCCCTTTTTAAATATGTATTAACTCCAAATCTCTTAGAAAAATTTGGGGCCCAGGTTAATGGAGTGGGCCTTCCTGCATACTCTGTTAATAAGTTATTAAATTCTTTAAAAAATTCTCTATCGCCCTTAATTTTTTTGTAATAATCCTCGAGCTCATCAAGCGCATATATTAGAGTTTCTGGGACAAAGGCTCCGCCAAATTTACCAAAGTCTCCACTAAAAATTTTATCCAATTTTTTAACCTCCATAAATTAATTAAAAAAATATTTGATTCTCAATTGCAGCGAAAAATTTTTCTAATAGATCGGGATCTTTTTTGTTATCTCTTTCTACTCCAGATGATAGATCTATCCCGCAAATTTTAGCATTTGAAATCTTTTTTAAAGTTTTGTGGACATTTTCGCTGTTTAGCCCGCCGGCAATAAAGAATGGAACGTCTAAATCATAGTTTTTTAAAACGCTTGTGTTGAAAACCTTGCATCCTCTTGCCTTATCAAATAAAAAAAAATCGGGTTTGTATTCTGAAAGATTTTCTGGAAGGCTGTTTTCTATCCTAAAGGCCTTTATTGCGATGAAGTTGTTTTCTTTTATGATCTCTATATCTTTTGGGCTTTCATCCCCATGAAGTTGAATGCCAAAAAGATTACAGGCTTTCGCAATCTTCAATACATCCTCTATTTGGCTGTCTTGGAACACACCTATAAATTTTTTACTACTTAAACTATTTACTATCTTTTTACCTGTTTGTATATCTATTTTTCTAGGACTCTCGCAAAATATGAATCCCATATAATCTGGCATAAATGAGCTTGATACAATTGCGTCTTCAAGGCTTCTTATCCCGCAGATCTTAACAAACACAGTTTAAATGTCCCTATTTATTAAAAAATCTTTAATCTTGTTACTTTGTGACTCAAGGGCCAGCTTTACCACCGTCTCTCCTATTAGGGCCCCTGAAATGTTGTATTCTAAAAGTCTATCAATCTCTTTTGAAGATTTTATCCCAGATTCTGAAACTATCTTAATGCCCTTTGGTATATATTTCGATAGCCTAAAAGTGTTGTTTATATCTACTTCAAAGGTTTTTAGGTTTCTATTGTTAATGCCAATTATCTTTGGTTCTAACTCCAAGGTATCTTTTAATTCCTCTTCATCGTGAACCTCTATCAGGGAGTCAAGCCCAAGGGCGCTGGCATATTCGTACAGCGCCCTTAACCTTTTAAGATCCAAAATAGATGCTATAAGCAGCACGCAATCAGCTCCTACTAAATATGCCTCGTCTATCTGCTCTTCTAATAGAATAAAATTTTTGTATAAAATAGGTAGATCACAAAAAGACTTTATATAAGAAATATATAGAGGATCGCCTTTAAAATCTCTTTTATTTGTAAGGACTGAAAGCGCTTTGCAACCGCCTTTTTCGTAGATATCAATAAATTTTCTAATTTCAAGCTTAGGATTTTTTATAAACGTCCCCTTTACAGGAGATGCTGGCTTAAATTCACATATTATGCTTACAGGTTTGAGAGCGTTAAAAAATGACTTAACAGGTTTAGGTCTCCCATATTTTTTTATCATATTGAAAAAATCTCTTCTTTGTTTGAATTCTTCTATCTCTCTTTGAGAAATTTCTTCTAAGATATTCATAATGTGTTTGTGTAGTTTTTCAAGGTTTCGAATTTCGAGAGCGCTAATTTTGAGTCTATCGAATCTTTGGCCATCGAAAGTGCTTCTTCGAAATTTGAAGTATAGTCACTTGCCATTATTGCCATGGCGGCATTGAAAACTACTATGTCTTTGTCAAAGCTATCCTCTCCCCTTAAAACCTTCATTATCTTTTTCGCACTTTCATCCGAATTCTCTACAACAAATTCTGAGGATGACACTCTTTGAAATTTATATTGTTCGGGATCGATAAAGAATTCTCTTGATTTATCCCCTTTAATTTCAATTACATAATTTGGGCCCTCAAGGGAGAGCTCATCCATCCCTCCAGCACCGTGGACTAGATATATATGTTTTGGATTGAGGTTCTTTATTACCTCAGCCAATGTGGGCATTATTGATTTATCAAAAACGCCAATGACTTGATTTTCTACCCCTGCTGGATTTGTTAGTGGTCCTAAGATATTAAAAAATGTTCTAATACCAAGCTCTCTCCTCATGGGAGCTACGTTTTTCATAGATGGATGAAGTAGCGGCGCGAATAAAAATGCTATTCCTATGTGATTGAGGCAGTCTTCTATTACGTCTGGGCTAAGATTAATGTTAAAGCCGAGCTTCTCTAAGACGTCTGCCGAACCAGATGAGCTTGATACGCTTCTGTTTCCATGTTTTGCTACTGGTATTCCTGCCCCTGCAACGACAAAAGCGCTTGCAGTAGAGATATTAAATGTTTTAAGTCCATCGCCGCCAGTCCCGCATGTATCAACAGCAATTGGGTGCCTGGTTTTAATTTTCCTTACATGCTCCCTCATTGACTTTACAAAGCCAGTTAATTCATCCGGGGTTTCCCTCTTCATCCTGAGTCCTATAAGAATTGCACCAATCTGACTTTGCGTCACTCTTGCGTCCATCATATTGTCCATCAAGCCTTTTGCTTCAACTTCCGAAAGGTGCTCGCTGCTCAAAATCTTGTCTAATATGCTCTTTACCACCTGTCTCTCTCCTCTCATCTTTTTTACTCCTAGTTTTATTTATTTAAATTCAAAAAATTTTTAAGTATCTTTTGACCGCTTGGGGTCATAATCGACTCTGGGTGAAATTGGAGCCCATAAATTGGCATCTCTTTATGTTTAAGCGCCATAATTATGCCGTCATCAGTGCTCCTTGCCAATATTGTAATCTCTTCTGGTAAGCCCAGCTCATCTAAACACAGCGAATGATATCTCATCGCCTTAAAAGGGTTTTTCAATCCGTTAAAAATTGTATCGTTTATAAAATTTATCATACTTGTTTTGCCGTGCATAAGATTTTTTGCTTTTATAACTTTAGCTCCAGAGAGATATCCTATTAATTGGTGTCCAAGGCATACACCTAAAAGCGGTTTTTTATTTTTTTTAGCGTATTCAAAAGCTTTTGAAGATAGTTTACAATCTTTTGGATGTCCTGGACCAGGAGATATGACCAATCTGTCAGGATTGAATTCTAATATCCGTTCAAAAGGCTCATCATCTCTTAATACAATCATATCTTTTTTTGTTCTTCTAATCTGTGCGAAACCTTGGACCAGATTGTACGTAAATGAATCAAAGTTATCAATTATTACAAGTCTCTCTCTCACAGCGTCTCTCCCTTGTTAACAATAGAAAGAAGAGCCTTTGCCTTATGAATTGTTTCAAAATATTCGGTAGGCGGGTCAGAGTCAGCGACTATTCCAGCACCAGCCTGAAGATATATCTTGTTATCCTTGAAGAAAGCGGTTCTTATGGCTATACAGGTATCAAAATTTCCGCTTATATCAAAATATCCAACCGCACCAGCATAGGGTCCTCTTCTCTCTGGTTCTATGGAATCTATTATTTCAATTGCCCTGATTTTAGGGGCTCCCGATACGGTTCCCGCTGGAAACGAGGCAAAAAATGCTTCTATAGGATTTATGTTTTTATCTAATAGCCCTGTAACCTCGCTAACAATGTGCATTACGTGTGAATAGTTTTCTACTTTCATAAACTCTTCAACCTTTATAGTTGATGGGGCGCATACCCTTCCAAGGTCGTTTCTGGCAAGGTCTACCAGCATCACATGTTCTGCGCATTCCTTTGGGTCTTCCAAGAGTTCTTTGGCTAGTCTCTTGTCTTCGCTTGGATCCTTGCCTCTCTTCCTTGTTCCCGCAATAGGTCTTGAAAAAAGTTTATTGTCTCTTAAAGTGAGAAATGTTTCTGGTGAAGAACCAGAGATCACCACATCGTTTAACTTTATGTGGAAAAGATATGGCGATGGGTTTAGCCTTCTTAAATCTCTATAAAATTCGAAAGGATCTCCTGGAAAAGCCGAAGACAATCTCTGAGAGAGGACAGTTTGAAATGTGTCGCCATTTTTTATATATTCTTTGATAGTATTTACGCCGTCCTCATAGTCCGACTTTTTTATATGACTTTTTATAATATTATTGCCATCTTTTTTCGTGTCTTTTTGTAGGTCTAGCGAATCCTCGTGTCCCTTTAATGAATTGCCAATATTGCTAGATTGAAGTATTTTTTCGCCCTCGTTAAGGAAAAACTCTGCTCTTTCTTCGTCCGACTGATAAAGCGAATGGCTCATAAGGTATATGGTATCGGTAAAGTGATCAAATGCAATAATAAGACCGGGGAAAAAAAGCGTTGCATCTGGAAATATAGAGGGCTTTTCAAATTTTAAAGACTCTTCATAGAATCTTACGCATTCATAGCCGATATAGCCCACCAATCCTGAGCTAAAAGGGCATATCGTGTCAACTGCTGGCAGTTTGTTAAAAATTTCTTTTAGAATTTCTATAAGCGAGTTTGTAGTGTTTATACTTTTTATGCCTATTTTTTCAAGATCCATATCCGCAACTATTCTAGTGGTTTTTGAGTTTGTAGATATGATGAATCTTGGAAAGGCTCCTAAAAAAGAATACCTTGCAAGCTTATTAAAGGTTTTGCTCTCCAATAAAAAAGAATATGGCAAGTTTTTCAACTTATCATATATGCTTACAGGGGTTTGTGAATCTGCAGAAAAAGATCTAACTAATAATTTTGACATAGAACTCTCCTCTCGTCTCAACTAAAAAACCTCTCTTCTAAGTAACTCTAAAACCTACGACTTTATTTATGATAACAAAAAATTGTATTGTGTCAACAATCAAATTTGACCTTGTGTTAACGACATTAACCTGTAAAGATTTTATTAAATGCCCTATGTTTTGATAATCTTCACTAAAATGATTTACAATAAAGGTTAATAATTGATTGTGGAGGTTAAAAATGAAGTTTGAAAGGGTATTGGTAGCTCTTGATTTTTCAGAACAATCTTCAAAGCTTTACCATGCTGTCAACGACTTTAAGAAATTTGGCGTTCGCCAAATTTATCTTGTACACGTTATAAACCCTGATGTCTTAGAGGTGAACAAGGAAGTTGTGAAGATTGCATCAGATCACTTTAATTCTTACTTAGATAGATATACTTCAGAAGGAATTGAGGTCTTTGTAAAAATCCTTATTGGAGATGTCGCAGATCAAATTGCTGCTTACTCTGACGAGATAGATGCGAATCTGGTAGTTGCGTCAGAACACGGAGAGGGATTTTTTAAGGATATATTTGTTGGCAGCAATTTGTTTAATATTATTAGGACATTAAAGAGGCCTGTCTATGTGGAAAGGTTTCAGGAAACCGAAAGTGGCTTTCTGACTTCTAAAAATAGATTTAACAAGGTATTATTTCCAACAGATTTTTCTAAAAGTTCAATGAGAGCTTTTGAATTTTTAAAAGACTTCTCTACAATTATAAGAGAAATTATTTTGCTCCACGTTTTGAAGCCCACTGATGCAAATCTTATGATAAAAGAAGCATCGATCGTAAATGAAGCTATTGAGCAGCTTACCTTAGGTCTTACAAAGGTTAACGCAAATGCAAGGTATTTGGTATTAGAAGGCAATCCTGCCAAACAAATTGAATTTACTGCTATAAAGGAAAACGTATCTATGCTAGTTATGAGCACAAGGGGAAAGGGATATCTTGAAGGGCTCTTGCTTGGCAGTGTAGCAGAATACCTTTTGCTACACACAAGGATCCCTATATTGTTTGATTAATATCTTTTTTTGTTTTATCATAAAAATGTTTCTTGAGAAACATTTTGGAGGTTAATTATGAAACTGAGTGAGGTCTATAAGTTAGCCATTAATATGGGAATTGAAGCCGATCCGCGAGGAAAGGAAGAGGTCTTCAGACACCTTGAAAGGGTTAAGAAAAATTATGAAGAGTTAAGTGAAAAGAAAAAAGCCAGGTTTGATAAGGAGTTGTTGGAAAACCCATACTCTGATAGTCGAATACTTTGTGGAAAAGAAGATCAGATAGTAAAAGGGATTTTTGTAGGCATTGATATGGAGGTACCAGAAATCATTCTTGCTGATAGACTGGTAGAAAAGGGCGAAAGAATAGACCTTATATTTGCCCACCATCCTGAAGGGAAATCTCTTCCGGGATTGGAGGGGGTAATGCACTTACAAGAGGATATACTTTTTTCGCAGGGGATACCTATAAATGTAGCTGAAAATCTTATGGGATCGAGGATATCAGAGGTTTCTCGCTCTGTTCACCCTGCTAATCACAATAGGGCAGTAGATGCTGCTAAACTTTTAGGGTTCGCATTTATGAATATTCACACTCCGGCTGACAACATTGTTACAAAATTCTTGACAGATCTCTTTTTAGAAAAGAAACCTGAAACGGTAGGCGAAGTTGTAGATATCCTACTTGAAATTCCTGAGTACAAAGATGCGCAAGCGCATAATTTTGGACCAAAAATTGTAAATGGAGCAGAAAAAAGTCGTTGTGGAAAAATTTGGGTAGACATGACTGGCGGAACGTCAGGGAGCAAAGATGCTTACGAAAAGCTTTCTATTGCTGGCATTGGAACTATAGTAGGCATGCATATGAAAGAAGATCACCTACAGGAAGCTAAGAAGTTTGGAATAAACGTTGTTATAGCTGGTCATATGCCATCAGACTCGGTTGGAATGAACTTTATACTTGATGAGATTGAAAAAAATGGCGTTAATATAATTCCAACATCGGGACTCTTCAGAGTAAGGCGTTGAAAAGAACTATAGTTTTTTCAAATCAGAAGGGCGGTGTAGGCAAAACTACATGCGCAGTTAATTTGGCAGCCTCTTATGCAGAGATAAACAATAAGACTCTTATTATAGATTTAGATCCTCAGGGCAATGCTACTACTGGTTTAGGAATCAACAAAAGAAAATTAGACTCCTCATCATACGATCTTTTGGTATCAGAAGATTTTGTTGAACCAGTTGACACTGGCATTGACAATCTTAAAATAATTTGTTCACATCCAAATCTATCTGGCGCAGAAGTGGAGCTCGTCGAAGATTCAGATAGAAATATAAAATTGAAGAAAAAGTTAGATAATTATCGCGACTTTGACGTAATAATCATCGATACTCCGCCATCATTGGGTATATTGACCCTTAATGGGCTTAGTGCTGCAAAGGATTTGATCGTTACAATGCAAGCTGAGTTTTATGCACTGGAAGGGCTTAGCATGATAGTTAATACCTATGAAAAAGTCAGATCTAGACTTAACCCAGAGCTTAACCTATTGGGCATTCTTGTTAACATGTTTATGCAAAGACTGGTCGTTTCTAACGAGGTATTAAGCGACCTGAGATCACACTTTAATGATAAAGTTTTTAATACATTGATTCCAAGGAGCATTAGGGTGGTAGAGTCGCAAAGTTACGGAAAACCAATAATAATCTTTGATCCAAGGTCTGTAGTTAGTAACGCTTTTAGAGAACTCTTACAGGAGATAGAAGGCAATGGCTAAAAGAGGAATGGGCAGAGGACTTGATGCGCTTTTGGGGGATGATAAGTCTGAACATACGTTAAGGATTATTCCACTGTCGAAGATAGTGCCAAACCCTTATCAGCCAAGGAAATTTTTTGATACTGAGAGCATTGCAAGGCTCTCGGAGTCCATAAAGGCACACGGGGTTCTTCAGCCTATAGTGGTTAGAGAAAAGGGCCAATTTTATGAGTTGGTCTCAGGAGAAAGAAGAATTAGAGCATGTGAAATGATAGGGATTGTAGAAATACCAGCTGTTGTCAAGGATATAGCAGATGATCAGATGGCAATACTTGCCCTTGTTGAAAACTTACAAAGGGAAAACCTTTCTGCAATTGATGAGGCAAGGGCATACCTGGAACTCCAGGACAAGTTTGCAATGACGCATGAAGACATATCAAATTCAGTTGGCAAATCTAGATCGTATGTTACGAATACCATAAGACTGCTCCAACTCCCAGATGAGGTAATCAAACACATCGAAAACAACGATATAAGCCCTGCACATGGAAGGGTTCTCCTGTCTTTGAAAAACATTGATCAAATACTATTGTTCGCAAAAAAGATAGTTGACGAGGGCATATCTGTAAAGGATGCAGAGGAACTGAAATTAAAAATTTTTCCAAACAACAATAGCATTGATAGTTCGACTAAAAAAATAAAGGGCAACAATCGATCTTTAAAAAGCGAAAAAGAGGTGACACAAGATGAAGAGCTTAGGTTTGCTGAGATTGAAATCTCCAAGAAACTTAAAACTCCAGTTCATATATCGTTCTCCGGTAATGTTGGACGTTTTGTCATCGAGTTTTACTCGAAAGAAGAGCTCAACAATCTTGTCGAAAAAATTTTTAGTATTTATGGGCTCGAGGAGTAAATATTAAATTTAAATGTTTCAACACAATTAATTCTAAGCATTTAAAAACAGTGGCTACTTAAGCGTTGCTGCTGCATTATATAAGGAGGAAAAAATTTGGAAAAAACTTTGGTATTGATTAAACCTGATGCTGTTAAGAGGCAGCTAACAAGCAAAATTCTTGCAAGATTCGAGGACAAGGGTTTAAAAATAGTTGCTTTGAAGCTTATGCAGCTACCTAAAGAAAAGGCAATGGATCACTATGCAGAGCACAAGAAAAAGCCTTTTTTTGATGGCCTTGTTTCTTTTATCACATCATCTCCAATAGTGGCCATAGTTCTAGAAGGCAAAGATGCAGTTACTGTGGTTAGAACTATGATGGGCACCACAAACCCTCGCGACGCAGCTCCTGGAACTATTAGAGGCGACTTTGCAATGGACTTGGGCAGAAATGTTATACACGGGTCTGATTCAGTTTATTCTGCCGAAAGAGAAATCAAGATATTTTTTGAAGATCATGAAGTATTAGATTATGAGAGGGTTGTTGATAGAGATATATATGAAAATTTAGAATAAAAAACGATGAAATTTATAGACGATCTTGAACTTAAACTCGCAGACCTTAAGTCCGAGTTTGAGTTCAGATCTATAAAATCTCTTTCTAATGGTTCTGAAAAATATATAGATATAAATGGCAAAAAAATATTAAACCTTGCATCTAACAACTATCTTGGCCTATCTTGTAACGAAAAAATAAAAATTATGGCTATTGATGCAATAAATAAATTCGGTACTGGTGCCTCCTCCTCTAGACTCGTTACTGGCAACAATTCCATATATGATGAGCTTGAAAGAGAGCTTTCAGACTTCAAGGGGGTCTGTGCATCTTTGGTTCTAAATAGCGGCTACTGTGCAAATCTTGCTGCTTTGTCAATTGCAAAAAAGTGTGACATCTTTATGGACAGGTTATGTCATGCGAGCTTGATAGACGGCGCTATTCTTGCAGGATCAAGGCTCAATAGGTTCCAGCACAATGACCTGGATCATCTTGAAAGGTTGTTAAAGAATTCTGGTGAGTCGAAGATAATAGTTACAGAGAGCATCTTCAGCATGGATGGAGACTCAAGTGACCTGGTTAGCCTGGTTAAGATTTCGAAACAATACGATGCCTTTTTGATTCTTGACGAAGCTCATGCTACAGGAATATTCGGTAAAGGTAGGGGATTATCGTATGAGCTCTCGGTTAATAAGGACATTCATCTTAGCGTAGGAACCTTTTCAAAGGCCTTAGGAAGCTTAGGGGGCTATCTGTCAGGAGACAGAATATTAATAGATAGCCTTGTTAATTTCGCAAGACCTTTAATCTTTACAACGGCGCTGCCTCCTTCCGTTTTGGCTGCCAACCTTGCAGCTGTGAGGTTTGTAAGAGAAAATCCATCTTGCGGTTTATCTCTTCTGCAGTTCTCAGGTGAAATAAGAGAATATCTGAAATCATTGGGATTTGATACCCTAAACTCCTCTTCTCAGATAATTCCCATTGTTTTGGGTGGTAGTAAAAGAACTTTGATAGCTCAAGACCTTCTTTCTAATATGGGTATATTTGTGGCCGCTATAAGAGAACCCACCGTCCCAAAGAATTCTGCAAGGCTTAGAATTTCTCTAAGATCTGATCTAAATGCGGATGAGTTAGAATTTATAAAACAATCATTTTTGTCATTGGCGGGCAAAATTTGATATTTTTGTCGGGCTGGAGCGGCTTTAGGGAAGCCTATCCTGAAATATCTGAAAAATGTAAATACATTGTTCCTTTTCAACATGAAGGTTTTTTAGAAGGGTATCTGGATGAGATAAGACAGGAAGAGGATCTGCTGGTAGGGTGGTCGCTCGGCGCAAGTTTAATTATAAGAAATATTGACAAACTAAATGCGAAAAAAATAATTCTTATTGCTCCATTTTTAAATTTTACCGATTATGTGGACAAAAGGATCGTAGACCTTATGAGCTTGGCTTTCAAGAAGAATAAAGATAAGTGTGTAATCGACTTTTGGTCAAAGATAGGGCTAAGAAAGAATATAGAGACACGGATAAGCAAGACTTTGCAAAACGGTTTGCTATTTCTTAAAGAAAAAAATAATTTTGATGAACTTTATCATAAAAAAAATATATTGATTATAGCTCCAGTAAACGATAGCATTTTGCCATTTAATGCCTTTTTAGATGTACATAACAAAGTTTTTGGAGATTTGTTGATGATAGATTCAAACCACTATGTAGAAGAGCCTGTTTTAAAAAAGATTGTTTTTGGAGAACATAATTGCAAAAAGCGCACTCTATAAAAAATTTTGTCAAAAATTCATTTGATAGGGCCACATTTTATGAAGAGTTTACCCCCATTCAACAAGAGATGGCGCAAATAATTTCGTCTAATCTTTCGGGAGAGTTTGAAAGTGTTTTAGAGATTGGCTCAGGCTCGGGCTACTTGACTCAGTCTGTAAATATCAAATTTAAAGATTATACCTGTCTTGATATCTCAGAAAATATGATAAAGGGGCTCAAAGAGAAGCTAAAAGATCAAAAAGGCTACAACTTTATGATTTCTGATGCAGAAGGCTGTGAATTTTTGGAAAGAAGGTTTGACGTAATCCTCTCTTCCTCCTGTATACAATGGTTTCTTGACCCTGAAAAGACATTGAGAAATTTTATTTCGCTGTTAAAAGAAAATGGACAGATACATTTCAGCGTTTTTATTGAACCTACTTTTAAAGAATTAAAACTTTCAAATATCTTTTCTGGATTTGGATCTGCCTTAAATCTTAAAGATGAAAGCTTTTATATGAATATTTTTAAAGATTTAAATTTAAATTACAAGTACGTTTGTACCAAGAAAGTATATTTTCAAAGTGTAATTGAGTTTTTAAAGTTTCACAAGGCTTCTGGTGCCAGATTCACAAGTTTTAATGGGATCTGCTCTAAAGAGGACTTTAAAAAGTTTTGTGAATTTTACGAAAAAAACTTTAAAGACAGAGAAAAAATATATGCAACCTATAGCTACCTTGTTGTAGGATTCTATAAGTGATTATTGTTGATAGAGAATTTCTCTATCATTTTAGCGGTTTCTAAGTCGGCAGTTGTACCCCTCCCTTTTAGTTTTGAGATTAGGTCTAGGTTATTATCTTTGCTTCTGTGCTGATCAAATTTAAACTTTGCGCTGATGTAAGAAGTTTTTAATTGAAATAATATGATATTTTCTACCGACTTTGTATAGTTGACATCTTCGAATTCTATAGGATCGTATCCGCCTTCTGGCTGATATTTTTTCATCAAGATATTTAAGTATTCACACTTTTTAGTATTGTCTTTTATTTCGGTTATTTTACCTTCAAAATAAACTGAGGCATAAGCTTGTCCTGCAAAACATGCGATCTTTTCATTTTTAAAATAAGAGGGCAAAAAAGAATAGGGCTTAACTGCGACAAAACAGGCTATAGGATTTTCTCTTATTATGTCGACTTTTTTTCCATTTTTTGCGCTGTGAAAATACACGTTGTTGTCGTAGTAAAAAAAGCTTATTGGTACTGAGTATGGCTTATTGCTCAAGTCAACCAAAGATAGGACTCCATATTCACACATATCTAATATTTCTTGTATTTCTTTAATCTCAGAAATTTCAAATTCCTTTCTTCTCATATCTACCTCCTCTTTATGTTGTATTTATCACATTTTTAAATCTGTATCTTATTTTACCAGTAAGACTTTGTAGGGCATTGAAATTATCATACCTCTCTAAAAAGAAGTCGTTTAGCGCAAAGCCATACAAATCTATGTCTTCTTTTTCACAGTAATACAAATTTAAAAGCGTTTGATTTATGCACCCAAGTTTGTTTGGCACAACTATTATAGTTTTTAATTTCATTCGTTTTGGAATATCGACCATAAAGTTTTTTTTATCCAATGGAACTAATAAGCCGCCTGAGCCCTCTACAACAGTGAAGTCTACCTCCTCGCTTTTAATTTTATTTATTGCCTCGTCTATGGGAAAATTTTCAAAAATAAAGTATGGTGCCAGAGGCTCTTTGCCGAAATATAGAGTTTTTGTCTCAACCTTTGATTTTGCAACAAATGAGCTATCGTCATCTTCGGGATAGCCAGTTTGGACCACCTTAATGTATTTTGTCTTTTTCCCCTCCTTAGAGAACTTTTTTGCCAATAGATAGGAAAAATAAGTTTTTCCGACCCCGGTGTCTGTAGCGGTTATAAAGAAGATCATCTCTTTAAGACCTCCAGATATGATTGATGTGCTGCGTTAACCAAGTCCTCAATTTGATGAGGTTCTATTATGTAGGGTGGCAGAAAGTATATTATATCCCCTAAATTTCTGAGTAGAGCCCCTCTTTTAAGCCCCTCTCTATATATGTTGAATCCTACTCTCTTTTTCCAGTCGAAAGGCCTCTTTGTTTTTTTGTTTTCCACAAGCTCTACTACGCTTATAAAGCCAATATGTCTTATTTCTCCTACATAATGTGACTCAGAGAACCTATCTTCTATGAGCCCTCTCATATACGTGTACTTTTTTTTGTTTTTTTCTAAAATGTCCCCCTCTTTAAATATCTTCAACGTTTCTACGGCAGCAGCCGAGGATAGGGCGTTGCCATTGTAGCTGTGACTGTGTAAAAAAGCTTTCAGCGTTGTATAGTCGTCATAAAATGCACTATATATGCCATCAGTAGTGAGAACTACTGAGAGAGGAAGATAGCCACTTGTAATCCCCTTGGACAAACACATAAAATCAGGCTTTATCTTTGCCCATTCACAGGCAAACATCTTTCCTGTTCTGCCAAAGCCAGTAGCAATTTCGTCCAAGATTAAATGGATTCCAAGCTTTGAAGTGAGCTCTCTTAACTTAACTAAATATTTTGGCGGATATATTTTGAATCCTCCGGCAAATTGTACTAGAGGCTCAACTATTACAGCGCATATCTTTTCGTAGTTTGAGGTCAAAATCTTTTCTATGTCTGTGAAACACTCTGCATTGCAAGAGCTTCTTGATTGACCGAATTTGCACCTATAACAATCCGGGGAGGGGGATACAATATTGTTTGGCATAATCTTTTTGTATGCCTTTTTATAGAGATCTTCTCCGCTAACAGAGAGCGCACCAATGGTTTCACCGTGATAACCATTTTTTAGAGATACGAATTTATGTCTTTTTTTCTGACCTATGTTTTGAAAGTAGTGGTAGCTCATCTTAAGGGATATTTCTACAGCGCTAGATCCAATTTCCGCAAAAAATGCCCTTGAAAGATTGTCTGGCACTATTTCAGAGAGCAATTTTGTGAGCTCAAGGGCTTTTTCGTGAGTAAAGCCTGCAAATATAATCTGCTCCATCGAGTTCAATTGTTCAGCAATGGCCCTGTTCAATCTTTCGTTTGAGTGTCCAAAGAGATTGACCCACCAAGAAGATATGCCGTCTATGTAAGAGTTTCCCTCAAAGTCATACAAATAAACCCCTTTTGCGTTTTTTATCTTTATTAATGGATATTTTTCGTGGTCCTTCATTTGTGTGCAAGGATGCCAAATTTGTATCAAAGTTTTACCTCCCTAAATATTAACACTACATTGATTTATAATATTTCTATGTTTAAGACATTTAACAATTATAAATCAGAATCGATCTTGCTGGGCTTAGTTATAATTATCCTATTTAGCTTAGGCTTTTGTATAATAACTTCTTTGCCCCTATTTTTAGGCCTACTGCCGCCCTATTTTATGCTGTTTATGTACCTACTATTTTTGAAAAATGAACTCAAAGATCTATTCTCTATCTCCATAAAGGGCATACTTATGGTAAAAGAAGTTGTGGGCATACTTGTAGGCGTTGGCATAATGCTTCCTTCTTTTGCCTTATCTGGGACACTTAACGAAATACTCAAAATTTTTATGTCTATTTTGGATCCAGGCTATTTGGCTTTATTTTCTTTTATTTTTGCAGCTTGTCTTTCTATGATAATTGGCAGCATAACTGGGGCACTTTGCATTCTTGCAGCGCCTATAATGGCACTTTCAAACAGCGTACACTATCCCTCGTATATAGTGGCAGGAGCTCTTGTTTCTGGAGCTATGTTAGGCGACAGAACTTCTGTGTTTTCTTCTGCTCTAAGACTTACTGCTGTATGTGTGGGCATTGATATTAGGTCTCACTTAAGGGCAATTTTGCCTACCGCGATAATATCAGTTATACTAATTGTAATTTTTTATTCTTTATTTGTGCCCCTTTTTTGTAACGTACCAGCAAATTCAACGCATCTAAATACCGGCTATTTGTCGCAAATTAATTATATAAAACTGCTTCCTATTGGAATCCTGGTCGCCCTTTTTATGAAAAAAGTGCCCCTTTTTTTCTCATTTCTCCTTGCATCTGTGTTTGCGCTGCTCATAAGCAAGGTAAGCTTTGATCTTAAACTATTGCAGTCTGTTTTTTATGGTATAAATGTTTGGCCATTTAACCATCTAAACGGGATATTTTCTATGCTTCCTTTGGTCGCCCTTGTCTGTATTTCTTCAGCTTTTAATTCACTGCTTCAAAGAAGCCAGCTTTTAAACTCTTTTGTAAAAAGAATAATAAATCCAAAAAGTTATTCCCAGTCGGTTTTCAAGGTGGTAATACTTAATTTAATATCTTCGATGTTATTTTGTAATCAGGCCCTGCCATTGATGTTGGCCGCTCAGCAATTAAGAACTGAGTGGGGGAAATCTTTCCAGCTTCCAATGCTCTCAAGGGTCCTTGCAGATAGCGCGGAGGTTTTTCCCGGGCTCATTCCTTGGAATTTATTGTCTCAGATATGTGCCATCCTATTAGGGGTAAAGCCAATGTATTATATCCCATTTGCACTTCTTTTATGGATTTTGCCAATAGTTACGCTTCTTTTTAGCCTTTTCCCATCAAAGGAAAACAAGTCGAATAATTTTGTTTGATTTATCCATTAGCAAAATCAATATATACATAACTATATTTTTTGGAAAGCCAATATTATTTTATGGTAATTAGGTCTATAATTAATATATTGTTTATAAAAACTAAATAAGTACACCCCCCTAATTATAATTAGTCTTGCCCCAAAAGTTCTGGGCAAGACTAATTTTTGCATTTATTATTGAATTTAAAACAATTTAACATAGCTCTCCAATTTAGCAAAAGATGGAGGAATGCAACTATGCAAAAGACTATTCCAAGCTCTACATGTAGAAACAAGACCCATGATGGCATATATACATCAAGTAGGCCATCGTATTTACACGAAAGCGCCATGCCAAGGATTCCAGATACTACAAAGGATATGACTAAAACAATATTACATATCTTTAGGAGCATTTGTTTTTTCATTATTTTTGCTCTTACCAAATACGTTGCAAATAAAGAAAATAAGATAGCCATTATAGATATTGTGCCTGTATTATAGCTCTCAATAATTGAGCGTCTTCTTTGCCTGGTTGCAGCCTCTGCAATATCGTCGCCAATTATTGGTTGAGAATTATTAAAGCTTTCAACCGATTTGGGCGAAGAGGATGGCTCTAAGCTTGACGTACTTTTTGGCGGCGGCTCTGAGTAGTCGCAATACCCATCGTTGTTCGTGTCTATATATCTTGAGCACTTACCTGGATATGGATCATACTGAAGCCCCTTTGGGCATTGACCCCATACGCTGCTCAGAGAGTCTGCAAATGACTCTGAGCTAATTGACAGCACTTTGAAAGCGACGAAACTACAAATAAGCTTTTTAATAAATGATCTTCTACTGCACATATCACACATTTTCTTACCTCTAATTTAGAATTTGGTTATGTATAATACGCTAATAATAAACTTAAAGTAACAAAAAAAGAAGAGAAAATTTTCTCTTCTTTTTTTACTTAACTAACCCTTAGACCAAGGGTTAACAGCTTGATCCTCAGGAGCTTTGTGGTGGTGCAAATATTTCACTAATTTTTGTCATCCAAAACTCTGATTCTTCCGTCATCCCGTATGTGTTAAAGACGTATTCTGATTCTGTTTTAAATTTCTCCATTTTATCTGGCAATATAAGGCCCGATCTTGCCATAGAGAGTATTGAGTAATAGACCAATCTTGAATAAAGCCCGACAAGCTCTGGATGCTCTTTCAACGAATCTATTACAATGTCTATGCTCTTTCTAAAGTCATCAATAGAATCCTGGGTTTTAGATGCCTCTACGTTATTGATCCCTCTATTCATATACGTTACAGCAAGGTCGAGATTTAGAAAGCCCTTTGTTTCTACCTCTTTTTCAAGGAGGTTTATGGCCTTATTGAAGGTTTCAAAGGATTGATCAAAATTGTTCATATTTTTTTGTGTAATTGCCAGCTGATTTAGCGCGTGAGTGTAGAGACCAGGGTTAGAAAGAGAGCCATTTTTGTAGCTCTCATCGTATAAGTCTACTGCCTCTTTGATCTGAGAGAGAGCCTCATCAAGTTTTCCCATCTGTCCTAAATTTATCCCCTTGTGAGTCAGGAGCCTTGCAATATCTTCCTGGTTATTGCCGAAATTTGCATCCAACAACTTCTTCCTAAGAGAAATTGATTCGTCAAGGTCCTTCATTGAGCCCTCAAAATCTTTACCGGAAGCTCTTATGAGGCTCCTTATGTCCAGTGTGGTTGCAAGAATATCTACTTCTTCGTTTGACTGACTGTCATGAAGCTTTTCAACTAATTCTTGCAGTATTTCCCTTGCTTCGTCCAGCTCGTTCTTGTTCACAAGCTCAACAGCATTTTGAAGCCTTTCTTTGTAATCTACTAAAGACATAATTCCTCCATAAATTTTTTATTTACCAATATAAATAGTAGCTTATTTTTTTAAATTTGTGTAGGAATTGTTTTTTTGCTACCAATTTCCGATCTTCACTGTTATGTGTTAATGTGTTTTAATATATATAGTGATATCTTTAACTAAAAGGGCAATTAAACTAGCTGAAACTAATGGAGGCGAGATTTATATCTTGCCATCAAGGGATTTGTTGTGCAGCACTTGAGGAACTGGTTCTGGAATTCCATCAGTTAGATGGGGAAGGCCAAAAAGAGATTTTGATAAACACTTTTACATGCAGTTTGACGATGTAGTTTTGTATGTACCAGATAATTTTTCCTATGACAAAGATCTAATTATTGATGCAAAGTCGAGCTCTTATGGCAAGGAATATATTTATATATATGCTTTAGATGGAGGTAAAAATGCCTAAAATTGAGTTTGATAAAGAGGCTAAAGAATACATACAGGCAAAGGGTTCGAAGATTTATTTCTTAAATGCGTCATCGTGTTTTTCCTGAAGCAGACTTCCGCTGCCCCCCTCAGTTCGAGCGGGAGAACCTATGGAAGATACGTCATATAAAGTTTTTGAACAGGAGGGAATCGAAATTTATATTCCAAGAGAATTAAATCTTAAAAGTAATCTTCGAATCGCTTTGAAGAAGTTTCTGTTCTTTAAAGAGCTCGTAGTGGTATTTTGATATGCTTAAAGATATATTTTTAAAAACTTCTTTATCAAAATATATGTCATTTAGAAAATCTCTAAAGACATACCAGGAGAGGGGCTTCGCGGCTTCCTTGCAAAAGGGCATATCAAAAATAAAATATGAAATTTTCGAAGCAAAAGATGCATGGAAGGGCCTGAGGGCAGTAAAAATAAATTTTGATTACTTTCCGAAGATACCGGTCCAACACACTAATGTTTCATTTACTTTAGCTAATAAAGATGAGATTCATTATGCTCTGAACTTAAGGGATAGTTTTTTGAAAAACAATCCAGATATTGATTTTGTAATAGTTGTTGTAGATCTTTTAAAGGATATCAGAGAATATAGGCTTTTTAATGAGCTCGTTGCAAAAGGAGTAAAGTTTTTCTTTTTATGTGAGCTCTTGTCAGAAATTTCATGTAGGGATATGCACAAGGTGTTGTGGACTTCGAGCAAGGAAGATGCCAAAAGCTGGACTCTGCCCTATGTTTTTGAATATTTTGCCCATATGGGTTTTAAATCGAGCCTATACTTATCAGCAAATATATTTTGTTTATCTGAGATAGGCGGCATATTTGAACTTTTAGATGATTATGATGTAGTGCATTTTAAGAAATCAATATTTGCTATAAAAAACACTGAATCTACAATTGACTATCTTCATAAAAACGAAATCTCTAAATTAAAGTCTCTTGAGTTAGACGATTTGCAATATACTCTAACCTTTTATAACCTCAAGAAAGACGACATTGTTTTTAAAGATTCTAATTATTTTGTAATTAGGAATAACTTGTCTAAGAAAGTTTCGCTCTTTGAGTTTAGTGGTTTTTACCTTGATGACCTATTTTTATTTGACCATGTAAGCTTTTTTGGTTCGATAAATAAATCTTATGTTAAATTGGTAGGCGAATACTATAACAAAGACTTTTTCTCCAATAAAAGAAAATTTGGGGAAATGCTTTATTATTTTGAACACCTTCCTCTTACACAGATAATGGTGCCCCTTGAGGTTAGAAAAGAGTATTCTGAAGAAATATTTAAAAGATTTAGGAACCCCTATCTGCCAGATAGTGAAAACGTAAGGGCAATACTATCTTTTTTGCATCCAAAATACAGTTCAGTAAGTCGATTTGCCCGCTGTGTAATTGAATCAAGAAGAGATCTGAGCATTATTTTTTCCGGATCTGGCGTAATAGACACTTCGATTTTGAAAGACATCTTAAAGGTTAGCTACAATCTCACTAATACCTCTCGTATTGAGCGCAACCCCTTCGGAATAAATATTGTTGGATTTTTTGAATCAAAAATTGGTTTGGGAGTGCAAGCAAGATCTTTTTTTAGAAAATCCTCTTCCCTTGGCGTTCCCTGCTCTTTATTCTTCCTGCCTGTTGCGTCAAACGTAAGCGTTTCTCCTGAAGAAATTAAAAATATCGCATGTTTTAACGTTAGCAATCTATCCTTTAACAATACAATTTTTTTTATAAACTCACAGGATCTGGTTTATTTGAAAGACATATCCAACAACGTTTTCAAGGGCAAAACATCTGCAATTTGGAATTGGGAATTTGATAGGTATTTTGATGATCCCGAGGCGTTTGCTTGTGTAGATGAGGTTATGTGCTATTCTGACTTTTCTAAAAGCGCCCTGATAAAAGCTGGAGGGAAAAAGGTTTATAAATTTCCATATCCCTTTAGTCACGATTGGAGGATATTGCAGCACAGGAAAAATCTTCGCGCAACCTTTGGTTTTTATGATTCCTTTGTGTTTATGTTTATACTCGACTTTTTCAGGGATTTTGACAGAAAAAGGCCATTTTTACTACTAAAAGCCCTATCTAGGGTTATAAAAGAATATGGCGATGTTATCCTTATTTTTAAGACCTTCCAGGCAGCAAAATATTCTGAAAATCAGGCAAAAATTGCTAAGTACATTAAAGAGCTTGATATTACCGACAACGTCATATTTGTGGACGAGACCACAAACAGAGACGGATATATCACCATTCTAAATGCTGCCGATGCCTATGTCTCGCCTCACAGTTGTGAAGGTATGGCGCTTCCTTTGATAGAGGCTATGTGGCTTGGAAAGCCTGTAATAGCTACAGGTTATGGTGGAAATCTTGAATTTATGAACAAAGATAATTCAATACTATTGGATTACAAGTTTGAAAGGATAGGCGAAAATAATTCAGGATACAATCCTGACTGGGAGTGGGCGCTCCCTGACGAAGAAGATCTTTACAAGTCGATGCTGAAATTAGCATCGGATAGGCAATTCGCCCAGGAGCTTGGCAAGAGAGCAAGACTTTCTGTCAAAGAGAAGTACTCTGTTGAAAACTTCTCTAGTGCCCTGTATGACCTTTTTGAAAGGGAAAAATAAGGTGATCTCAAGAGAGACAATCAAGAGTTCTATCTCAGAATCGATAGAATTAAAAAATAAGCTTCTAAACGATGAAAAATTTTTAGAAATGGTTGTAATGTCTTGCAAGGTTATATCTGCTGCCCTTAGATCTGGCAAAAAGCTTTTGATTGCGGGCAATGGCGGATCTGCAGCCGACTCCCAACATATTGCTGCTGAGTTTGTGGGCAGGTTTTTGATGGATAGGAGAGCCCTAAGCGCTATAGCGCTCACTACTGATACATCGATTATCACTGCAATTGCAAATGATTTTGGTTACGAAAGCGTATTTGCAAGACAAATAGAGGCTCTTGGCGAAGCGGGCGATGTCTTTCTTGCCATTTCTACAAGCGGCAATTCAAAGAATTTGATAAAGGCCCTCAGGATTGCCCAGCTTAGCCATATTAGCACCATTTCTCTCACTGGCATGACTGGTAGCGAGATGGAGAAGCTCTCTGATATATGCATAAGCGTACCTTCAAGATTGGTTCCCAGAATACAGGAGTCTCATATTATGATTGCTCATATTATCTGCGATATTGTTGAACAGAACCTTGTATCAAAATCCATTTGAGATATATTGTTACAGTCCAGCATGGGTTCTATCTCTTACTTCTTAGGTATTTAAACTAAAATATACAACCTCTTCCAAATGAAAAATTTTTAAAGATTGACATATCTAAAAAATTCTTGTCCGAAGGGATAGTGAAATTTTTTGGATATTATTGTTTTTAAATATATTGTAGATTTTTGTCGATATCCTTAACAAGGTATATTATATTGATTAAAATTAATAGAAAGGAGGTGAAAAATTGAATTCCTTGCCTTTAATTAGTTTACCCATATCGCAGTCAAGTGGTTCGAAGTCTAATCCAAATCAGGTATCTGGATCTCAGGATGAGGCTTTTTCTTCCCTTTTGGAACAAATTGTTAGCGAGGCAACCCAGGTTGAGTCCAATATAGTCCAGGGCTCTCAGGTCAATCTTGGCTCAACTGCGTCCAAGTCTCAATCTCAGGCTACAACTAACGATCAAGGTTCTCCTAGTGAAGCTCAGTCTTCATCCGTGCCAGTTTCTGTCTCAAATCAAATACCCATTCTAAACATAGCAGTACAGATTCCTGTATCAACACAAATAAATTCATCATCTTCGCAGCCGCAATCACAAACTGTCGGGAACAATCAAAGCGCTATCAATCCTTCCTCTGTCTCTCAAACAAATGCTCAAACCTTAGCTCCCCTACAGGATACCCAATTAATTTCAATTCAAGCAACTCAGCTTCCTGTTTTAACTCAAAATGCTCAGCTTACAAACTTAACAAATACTAATTTATCAACAAGCCCCCCTTCTGAGGGGAATCTTGTAGACCAGGCCATGTTAAACATTCTCAATTTAAACTCTAACTTAAACGCCCAAACGCCTATTTCTCAAATTGGCTCTCAGACAAACTCTACTACCTCAACTATAACGTCATCCAGCCAGAATTTTCAGCCTATAAACTCTCAGGTCGCAAGCGTTAGCCAGCTTCAATCATCAACTCAGGGTTTGACAGACAACCTTGGAATTTTATCTGCCAATCAATTAAATCAAAATATTGCTGCCTCAAATGTAAACTTGCTAACAACGTCTCAGGTAGTACAGGGTGCGTCTCAAAATTCACAGACAAACGCTATTCCATCAAATCAAACGACCTCTAACCAAGATTCTCAACCTGTTTTAGGCCAACTTACGAGCTCTTCGCAGCCAACTTTAAACTCTCAAAATATCAATCAATCAATCATACTGCCAACCTATGCCTCTAATTCTTTAATCTCGTCTTCACTACAGGAGAGCCAGCAGATATTTGTGCCCCAAAACCAAATCATAGCTCAAAATATCTCAAACAATATTACTTCCCAGATATTAAGCAACCTTCAGTCTCCATCTGTAAACACTCAATTAATAACTGCACAAGCTCTTTCTGGTCAGATCGTGTCAGGTTTCGATCAAACTAATCCTCAATCTTCCGGCTCTTCTGGCAAGACATCGTCAAATGGCGAAGAAGCCGTCTTTTCTGGCTTAGGCACAGCCACCTTGTCAAATAGCAGCTCTCTTATAACTCCAAACCAAAGCATATCCTATCACTCCCTGTCCATAGATGCCTATCAGAAGGTCCAAAACATGGTGCAGGATTTGAGATCGGGTACCCCAAAGGATGTAGAGTTCTTATTGGAACCGCCAGATTTGGGCAAAGTGAAGTTAA
Organism: Thermodesulfobium sp. 4217-1; assembly: GCF_039822205.1. Classification (NCBI taxonomy): domain Bacteria; kingdom Pseudomonadati; phylum Thermodesulfobiota; class Thermodesulfobiia; order Thermodesulfobiales; family Thermodesulfobiaceae; genus Thermodesulfobium; species Thermodesulfobium fumaratoxidans. The sequence continues at coordinate 119,448 of NZ_JBAGBW010000001.1, read as the reverse complement.
ACGTATCCCTTGATAAGTCAACAAACGCTGTAAATATGACATTTTTTGTTGCTGACGACGTTGCCAAACACGCTATTATGTCAAATATCCAGGATTTCAGGCAGATTCTTCAGTCAAATGGCTTTACAGCAAACAATGTAAACGTATATGTAGGTTCTGATCAAAAGGGTCAAGGTTTCAACCAAAGTTTTAATCAGTCGATTTATCCAGCTTCCGGTAGCAATAGCACCTCTTTTGACAGCGCAATCATATCGGGCATCCAGAGTCTCAAAAGCGGTGTAGACGTAAGAGTATAAGAAAAGGAGGAAGTAAAGATGTCAGTTTCAAGTGTTGGCTCAACCGGCAATACTGCTAATACGAGTTCCAGTTCGACCTCAAGCTCCAATAGCTTGACAAGCGCAAACTCTTTCTTAACTTTGTTAATCGCTCAGCTAAAAAATCAAGATCCGCTTAATGCAATGAGCACAAGCGATTTTATGAATGAATTGTCATCACTAACTACCACCCAACAGATGACAAATATGAGTACTACGGTCCAAAACTCCATGACAAATATAAATAATCTGTACGCAACTGGCTTAATAGGCAAAAATATTCAATATACCGCAAGTGATAAGAGCACTCAGAGCGCAACAGTTTCTCAAGTGACTATCAGCAACGGCACGCCTTCTCTGGTGTTGAGCAACGGCTCTACAATAAATTTATCAAGCGTGATAAGTGTTTCATGAAGATAGATAAAATTCAAGGACAAGGCTCATCAAATACTAATCAATCAAAAGCACATCCTAGCTCAAACTTTGCTGATGTCCTGAATAGTGAACTTGGTAGCGTAAATCTGTCAAATCACGCATCAAAGCGTCTTGAATCAAGAGGTATAAACCTAAATTCTCAAGACATCTCAAGGATGAACGATGCTATGGAAAAGCTTTCTAAAAAGGGTTCTAAAGAGTCACTTGTGCTTATGGACAACAAGGCTTTTGTGGTAAATCCAAATAGTAAGACTATAATTACCGCTGTTAGTCAAGACAGCTTGAAAGACAATATATTTACAAATATTGATAGTGCAATAATATTATAAAATGGGCTGGACCGCTTGTCGGAGGCCCTCGAAAAATTAAGGAGGGTAAAAGATGTTAAGAGCTATGTCTTCTGCCGTTAGTGGCTTAGAGAATAACCAGACAGCCATGGACGTGATAGGCAATAACATTGCAAACGTTAATACAATTGGTTTTAAGGGAAGCACTGTTAGTTTCTCTCAAATGTTAACTCAAACTTTGAGCGGTGCATCTGCGCCTCAAAATGGTTTGGGCGGCATCAATCCTATGCAAGTTGGTTTGGGAACCCAAATTGCATCTATCTCTACACCTTTTAGCAGTGCCTCTACAGAGAACACTGGGGTTAATACCGATTTGGCCATACAGGGAAACGGGCTTTTTATAGTAAACAATGGTTCTCAGAACTATTATACTAGGGATGGCTCTTTCAACGTAGATGCAAACGGAAACCTTGTAAACAACGCGGGTCTCAAGGTTCAAGGATGGCAGGCTGATTCGAGCGGCGTAGTAAATCCTTCAGGCCCCGTATCAGACTTAACTGTCCCTATAGGTCAGTCTATGCCTGCAAAACAGTCAAACAACATCACCATGACAGGGAATCTGGACGCATCGCAGTATGCTAACATCTCCTCTTCAACTAATCCATATGCCGTTACATCATCTGGAGCAATATATGACTCTCTTGGTGTCTCTCACTCTGTTACCACAGTTATCACCCCGACTGGGACTCAAAACACGTGGAAGTGGAGAAGTTTAACAACCCTTCCGTCGGCCGATGTTCCTAGTAAGACTGCTGCTGCTCCCACAGGGCCTGCTACCACAACTGGCAATATAACTCTATCTTTAAATGGCGATGCAATTCAGAGCATAGTCGGCGACAATGTACCATACAATATATCGATTACCGTTCAATCTGGCGACACTGCTTCTACAATAGAGCAGAAGGTCATAAACGCTATAAACAACGATCAAATACTAAAAAATTATTTTGTAGCAAGCGATAGCACTACAACACCTGGAAGCGTTAACCTACAGTCAAAGCTGGTAGATCCAACAGGGACTTATGGCACTAACTGGTTGGGCATCACTGAAAGTGATGGTTCTACAGGAGCTGCTACAGGGCTTAATGGTTTTTCTTATGCGTCTACTGATGTAGGCACTACCCCTGTTTCAAATGTCTACGCTACTTCTGGTTTTGGAACAATGACTTTTAATACAAATGGCTCTCTGTCAAGTGTGACAACCAACTATCCATCTCCCTCTACCTCTGTTGCAAATCTTTTGATAAATCCATCATCGGGTGCATCTACCCCTTGGACCCCTACAATTAACTTTTCAGGTATGACACAATATGGTGGCTCATCCAGTCTAAACTTTGCCAGTCAGGACGGATACTCATCTGGGTCTTTGCAGAGTTATTCTATAGATCAATCGGGCGTCATTACCGGGACATATTCGAATGGACTTACAAATTCAATCGGGCAGATTGCACTGGCTAACTTTCCAAATCCGTCAGGTCTAACGAGCAATGGATCAAACATATATAGTACGTCTTCCAACTCTGGAACTGCCCAAATAGGTGCTGCTGGTTCAGGTGGCATTGGAACTATTATCCCAAGCGCCCTTGAGATGTCCAATGTAGACCTTTCTCAGCAGTTTACGAATTTGATTACTACCGAAAGAGGCTATGAGGCAAACGCAAGGGTTATTACTACATCTGACCAAATGCTTCAGGACCTTCTCTCGTTAAAGGCTACTCCGTAGGAATTTATTTTAGGAGGACTTTATTATGGATAACTCTATTTATACTGCCACAAGCGGCGTTCTTTCTAGCCAAAATGCTTTGGACGTCGTGGCAAACAATATATCGAATAGTAACACGACGGGATTCAAAGAAAGCGGGACAAATTTTTCTGATATATTGTCTCAAGAGCTCTCTTTTGCCACCCCCACAACCAATCCCCTTGAGGTTGGGCTTGGTTCTACCATTGACTCTACGCCGGTATCCTTTGCTCAAGGGACAATCCTACAAACAAACAATCCAACCGATCTTGCCCTCAGCGGAAACGGTTTTTTTACGCTGTCTGATGGCACGAATACCTTTTATACAAGGGATGGCTCCTTTAGTCTTGATAGCAACGGAAGCTTGGTAAGCGCAGATGGCTTGTACGTACAGGGCACAAATGGCAATATAAATATCAATACAGCTGCCAATGGTTATACGGGCTTTACAGTGAATCCTGACGGATCTGTTTATTCAAACTTCTCAAACGGTAAATCTACATTAGATGGTAAAATTAATGTGGTTGGCTTTACAAACGAACAGGGCCTTGTCAGCGCAGGAGATAACAACTTTATTTCGTCTTCAAATTCTGGCAATCCCATATCTTTGAATAGCGGTTATTCGATAACTCAAAGCGCCTTGGAGGGATCTAATACAGACCTTGCTACCCAGATGACTAATTTGATTAATTATGAGAGAACTTATCAGGTTAATGCCCAGGCTATTACTACAAGCGATAGCATGCTTCAGACCGCAATAGGGCTTATTGTATGATAAAATTAACCAAGCTTAACGACGCAGTGTTCATTTTGAACTCAGATTTGATAGAATCTATAGAGAGCTCTCCTGATACCATGATAACGCTCTTTACGGGGAAGAAATTTATGGTAAAGGAGTCTCCGGAAGAAATAATAGAACAAATTGTTAATTATAACAAAAAGGTAGGTTTAAGATTTGCCCAAGCCAGAATGCAAAACACATCTGAAAAAGACGGATAAAGTATGGACATAGCAACAATTGCAGGTTTTGCTATTGCTTTTGGTTCGATTATCTTGTCTGTGGTTATTGAAGGTGGATCTTTTTCCCACTATGTCAGCCTTACTGCTTTTATATTGGTTATCGGTGGAACCACAGGCGCTGTAATTATAAACACAACTATGGATCAGCTAAAAATGGTCCCAAAAGTTCTTAAAAAGGCCTTTTTTGCGCCAAAGGATAACCCCGTGGGAGTAATTGATCAGATTGTAAGACTGGCTGAAAAGGCCAGAAGGGAAGGCCTTCTTTCTCTTGAGGCCGAGCTTGAGGGCGTTGATGATATGTTTATGAAGCGAGGAGTCCAACTGGTTGTGGATGCAGTTGATCCTGAGCTTGTCAGAGCTATTCTTGAGAACGATTTGGAGATAATGGACGCCAGACACAAATCTGGAGAGAACTTTTTCGTGGGGCTGGGGGGGTTTGCTCCCACATTAGGTATTCTTGGAACTGTTATGGGTCTTGTTCACATGCTTGCAAACCTCGCTGATCCCAGCGGAGTTAGCCAGGCAATTGCAGGTGCGTTTATCGCAACGCTATATGGCGTTGGTATAGCAAACCTTGTCTTCTTGCCCATCGCAGGAAAGTTGGGAGTGAGAAGCAAAGAAGAGGCTCAGATAAAAACTATGGTTATGGAAGGTATACTGTCAATACAAGCAGGGGACAACCCAAGAATAATTGAAGAAAAATTAAAGGTATTTTTGCCTCCTACGCTTAGACTTTCATATGAAGCGCAGAAAGAAAAGGAAAGAGTTGGCGCATAGTGGCTGACGTACTAAGTCAGGACGAGATAGATGCCATCTTAAATGCCTTTAATGCTGGGCAGGTTAGCGCCGATCTGCTTGAAAAAGAGCCAAAAAAGACTGTAAAGACCTACGACTTTAAAAGACCAAGTAAATTTTCAAGGGATCACCTTAGAACTCTTGAGCTGATTCACGAAACTTATGGCAGACTTGTAGCAACTTCGCTTTCAAGCCTTGTAAGAGGTAGCATGAGGTTTGATTTTTCTGCAATTGATCAAGTTCCTTATGAAGAATTTATAAATTCTTTGATACCCCCTGCAATGATTGTAGTAATCAGCTGGGAAAATACCGGACTCTCAATGGTGGTGGAAATGAATCTGAATATAACCTTAGCCCTTGTTGACAGGCTTTTGGGCGGATCTGGCCTTCCGCCTCCCAGCCCGAGGGCGCCAACAGATATCGAAACCGCTTTGATTACAAAACTTGTTGACAGGCACCTTGTGGCTTTGGAAGAAGCATGGAGGACAGTATATCCTGTAAGTCTATCCTTTGTAGGCACAGAGACCAATCCAGAATTTGCACAAGTGGTTCCTGCCAATGAAATGGTCGTCCTGATTACTATGGATATAGGTATTGGGGATCTTAGCGGCATAATGTCTTTAGCTATTCCATATAGCCTTCTTGAGCCAATTACCAATCACCTTTCCGCACAGAGATTTTTTGTAAAAAAGAAGGCAGAAAATGACCTTGAAAAGGAATATGTTTATCAGCACGTTTTAAATGTTATAGTTAATCTACAGGTATGTTTAGGCCATATGCAAATTCCTTTGAAAGATCTTGTTAGCTTAAGGGTTGGCGACACCCTTTTGTTAGACAGGAAGGTAAACAAACCTCTTGAAGTTAAGGTGGAGAAAAAACAAAAATTTTTTGGGACTCCAGGAAGAGTTGGAAAAAACTTAGCAATAAAAATTAATGATTTGACGAGGGAATGATAAGATGAATTTAACTGATGATCAAGTCGATGCAATAGGTGAAGTATTAAACATGGCAATGGGTTCTGCTGCCACCACTCTTTCGCAATTGGTTAACAAAAAGATATCAATTACCTCTCCAATGGTTGATATAAGCGATGTCGAACAGATAGCCGCTGATTTTGAAGACAATTCAATTGGCGTGATGATAGGCTATGAGGGTGAGATTGAGGGCTCTTCTTTGCTTGTTGTAAAAAAGACTGACGGTTCAATTATTGCTGATCTTATGATGGGTGGAGAAGGCAACCCAGAGCTTCCATTTGATGAGCTTGCTATGTCAGCTCTGCAGGAAGCTATGAATCAGATGATGGGCGCATCTTCCACCGCTCTTGCCAGCCTTTTAGGTGGCAGAATTGATATAATGCCACCTCAGGTTATTAATTTTGATGAACAGCCAATTGTAGAATCGCTAAAGCAGATAGCCTCTGGAAATGAGGCGGTAGAAGTGCTCTTTGACTTTACTGGAGAGAGCGTCTTTCAAACAAAACTGGTTATGATACTCTCTGAGCCTGTAGCTCAAAAGATGGCTGCAATGGCAGTTAATAACGCAAAGGCAATGATCGATACCGAAGAGAGCCCTTCAAAGAGCTCAACAAATGCTCCTAGTGAAAGCCCTGTTGTTCCACCTCAAGGCAGTGGCACTGTTTCTCAAGGCACTGGCAATGTTACCCAGACAATTATGCCACCTCCGTATCCTCAGGATAGCTTTCAACAGCAACCTGTCGGATATCCACAACAGCCCCCTCAACAAAACCAATATAATTATCCGCCGCCACCACCTTATGGATATCCGCCACCACCTACATATCAACAGCAGCCTCAAATACAAGCATCTCAGGCTCAATTTCAACAGCTTCAACCCTCGCCCCAGGGAGACTCGATCAACATTGAAAACCTGTTAAATATACCCCTTGAGCTCAGCGTTTCTCTTGGTGATGCCAGGATGACGCTGAAAGACGTATTGGAGCTAAGGTCTGGGTCGGTTATTGAGCTAAACAAACTAGCAGGCGAAGCCCTTGAGGTCAGGATAAACGATGAGCTGATAGCAAGAGGCGAAGTTGTCGTGATTGATGAAAATTTCGGCATAAGGATAACTGAGATAATTAGCCCTAAGGAAAGACTTGAAAAGATATAAATTAGCTAATAGACAATTGTAAAGTCATTAAAATCAAGATTATTTTCGTCTTTTTTTGTTTCTATTTCTATTACGTTCGATCCAGGCGAGCCCCTTTTTAAAAGTTTTATTAGCCCATTAACCTTTTCTTCCTCGCCAACTGCTATAACCTCTACAGATCCGTCTTTAAGATTTCTAACTGTGCCCCTGAGCCCCAATTCTCTTGCTATCCCCTGAGTAAAAGCCCTGAAATATACCCCCTGGACCTTTCCTATTACTTTGGCGTACAAAGTCATTATGCTTCCCTCCACGTTGCGTTTAGTTTTTCTCTGCTATTTGCTAAAAGAAATATTGAATCAATTAAACTGGTTCTAAAGGCTCCTGGCAGATCGCTTCTTTGTTGAGCAATTTTCCCGGCTGATTTAAAAAATATGCTGGCTCCAAGCGAAGCCTTTAACAGATCGCCCTTTTCTATTGCAGCAAAAGCTGCAGTAATAGAGCCAAGCATACAACCACAACCTGTTATTTTCGACATCAAAGAACTGCCCCCCTCAATGACAAAAGCCCTTTCTCCATCGCTCACAAAGTCTTTTTCGCCCGTCAACAGGACAACGCAGTTATATATTTTTGCAGCTTCTTTGACTATGTCAGCATAATTTTTGTTTGTTGAAATGGCATCTACTCCAATGCCCTCCGCTGGCAGATCGCAAAGGGTTGATATTTCAAAAGAGTTACCCTTTATAATGTTAATTTTTAGATTTTGTAAAAGATTTTTTGCTGTTCTTGTCCTAAACTTGCTCGCACCAGCGCCAACAGGATCGAGAATCAGTGGAAGGCTTTTAAAGTTTGCATATTTCCCGGCAAGGAGCATATGATTTATTTCATCCTGTTTTAATGTGCCTATATTTAACAGCACTGCTGAGGCCATGTTTGTTATATCGTCTAATTCGGCTTCTTCTTGGGCCATTATTGGTAGGGCACCGGCTGCAAGAGTGACATTTGCGCTGTCGTTCATTACCACATAATTGGTAAGATGGTGTATGAGCGGCTTTTTTTCTGCTATCTTTTTTAATATTCCTTCAATCCAGTCGTAATCGTTCATATCTTGGCTCCTTAGAAAGTTATAAGACATTCAAAGATAATATATATTTTATAATACTATAATTCAGTCATTTTTCTCATAATATTATAAATTTGGAGGTCTTTAAACAAGAGAGAAAGCACAAAGTGTTAATAAGCTAAATATGATTTTTGGTTTTTATAAGAAAATTAGCAATATGAATGATGAATTCTTAAAAATCTACAATTAAATATTTGGCGTTATAATATTTAAAAAGATTTATTTTAGGAGGGTGCCTTGCATAAGGATATATCACAATTTATTGACGTAAAAAAGGTTTTGGATGAGTTAATTACCGATGATAATTTGACAATTTTGGATCTTGGCTGCGGCACAGGGGCTCTTTCAATACCTTTTGCCAAAATGCTTAACAAGGGTACTGTATTTGCTGTTGATAAAAATTCTGAAGTATTAAACCTAATGTTAGATCGCGCAAAAAATGAAGGCGTAAACAACATAGTCGCTCTGACGTCAAGCTTTGAAGAGGTAGATTTTCAAGAAGAATATTTCGATCTCATAATTTTGTCATCTGTTTATCATGAGTTAGAAGATGCTCCTCTGATGCTGAAGAAGCTAAATCGATGGCTGAAGTCCTCAGGTATTTTGTCTATAATTGAATGGAAAAAAGAGAGAAAAGAAAACTTTGGACCTCCAGCAATGGTCAGGGTGGAAGAAGATCTTTTGCTGGGAACCCTTGTATTCTCGGGTTTCGATCTAATTCATATGGAAGATCTAACAGATTCAATTTATCACGTTATATTGAAAAAGTCTGATAAAGTTTGCAAAAGCTGAAGACTTTTTCAACTTGAAATGTAGAAAGGAAAAATTAATATGATAGAGGTTGAAAAGGCCAAACTATTGATATTGCAAAATGCGCGTGTTTTGGGCAAGGAGTTAATTCCCCTCAAATACTCTATTGGCAGGGTGTTAGCTCAAGATATAGATGTAGAAGAAGACGTGCCGTCTCAAAATCTCTCTGCCATGGATGGTTTTGCTATAAGCTTGCCTTGCAGTGACGAGTGCAAAATAGTAGGCGAGTCTACAACCGAAAAACCATTTTTAAGAGAAATTTTTCACAACGAAGCAGTGAAGGTTTCCACAGGGTCTCTTCTCCCTCAAGGCAGCAATGCCGTAGCGCTCGTAGAGGATTCTGTAGTAAGCGGCGAAATAGTTCATTTTAAGAAAATACCATTAGAGGGCAAGAATATATTTAAAAAGGGCGAAGAGTATGGTGCTGGCTCAATTGTGTCTTTCAATGGCTCAAAAATTTCTCCAATCGATCTGGGAACTTTTTGTAGACTCAACAAGACTAAGATAAGAGTTGTCAAAAAGGTAAGGATATCTCTTCTTGCCATCGGTGCAGAGCTTGTAGGTTGCGGTGAAGAAGGCATGTATAAAAATTTTTTAACGCCAACCTTTGAAGCTATTTTAAATAAGCCTCATATAGAAATTAAAAGGAATCTGATATGCAGGGGCAACCTGGAGACCGAATGTGAGTTAGAAAGATCTTTGAACGACTCAGATATAGTAATTTCTTTTGGTAACGCCTCATTCGATACGAGCGACGGTTTGTTTCCGATCGCCCAAAAATTTTTTGAGCCCCTTTTTTGGAGGGTAAAGATGCAGCCTGGCAAGTCAATAATGGCTTTCAAGAAAAATAAAACTTATTATTTTGGCTTATCTGGAAATGTTTGGGCTGCTGTTTTGGGTTTTTATCTCTTTGTACTGCCTCTGATATTTCTTCTTTCTGGCCAGGACTATTCTCTTGAGCCATTTGACGCTATGCTTGGTGAGCCTTTTAATAAGTCGTCTAAAGAAGCAAGATATTTAAGAGGAACCCTAATCGACAATAAGTTTTATTTTAAAAAGTTTTCTCAACACAGTCATTCGTTCAAGGGGTTTCACAATATGACACATATTGCCAGATTAAATCCTGGTCCAGCGCAAGAAGAGGGATCTTTAGTAAGAGTTTACCCATTCTCTCTGGAGGTATAAAGTGTATCCATCAAAGAAAATCCCTATTGAGGAAAGTGTCGGTATTACTTTGGGGTACGATCTGACAAAGATTGTCCCCGGCAAACATAAAGAGGCTGTTTTTAGAAGAGGGCATGTCATTACTGCCGATGATATACCTATTTTGAAAGAGATCGGCAAAGATTTTATATGGGATTTAAAGATTGCTGAAGACGAACTTCATGAAGATGAGGCTGCTTTAAGGCTTGCAAGGGCGATATCTGGCGATAATCTGATTGTTAAAATGCCTGGTGAAGCCTGGGCTGATGTGATTGCAACAAAAAAGGGAATTTTTAAAGTTAGGGTAAGGCAACTCGATGCTATAAACTCAAGAGGAGATACCTTTGTGGCTACTCTTAAAAGCAATACTGTAGTTGAAGAAGGTAGAATTGTTGCAAAAGCAAAGGTTCAAGGATTAGTTGTAAAGAAAAGAGAAATAGAATTAATTGAGGGTGAGTGCAAAAATCTTGGGAAAGTTCTAACTCTTCATCCTTTTATAAGCATGAAAGTAGGTCTGATTGTTACTGGATCAGAGATTTATTATGGTAGAAAAGAGGATTCATTTACCCCGCTAATTGTGAGTAAGGTAGCAAAGTTTAATTCTGAAGTATTTATGAGGGAATGTTTACCAGATGATCCTGATTTAATTTCTAATACTATTTTAAAGTTTGTTCAAAATAAAGCTCAGGTTATAATTATAACTGGTGGGATGAGTCCAGATGACGTTTCTGCTGAAGGAGTAAGAAGATCTGGTGCAGCTGTAGTAAGTTATGGTGCGCCACTTTCACCTGGTGCAATGTTCCTTGTGGCATATTTAGGAGATCTGCCAATTTTTGGCATGCCAGGGGGCGCGCTTAGATTCGATCCGGGGGCTTTTGATCTGTTTGGCCAGATAGCCTTTTCTGGATTGAGGATTACCTATGAGATGATCAGACATTCTGGACATGGAGGTTTGATGAGATGAGTATGCTAAAAGTTTGTTTTCACATTTCGAAGCTGGAAGAATGGACGGTTGCAGTAAAAAATATTAATAATTTTATAAATGACATATCGGGTGAGTCAGAATACGACATAAGAGTTGTGGCCAACTCAGCAGGGGTTCTGATACTAACAAGCGATTTGAGAGGCGAGCTTGAAAATCTTATGAAAGATTTATCTGGCAAAGGAGTAATGTTTGAATTTTGTAATAATGCGCTAAATTTTTATAAGATAGATACCGGTTTAGTTTTTAATTGGGCGAAGGTTGTAAGGGCTGGTATTACAGAGATAGTGAAGCTTCAAGATCTGGGTTTCACATACATAAAGCCATAAATACTAAAAGGGGGCTAGTATGAAAAAATTAATATTATTTGGTTTATTTTTTTTCTTTACTTTTAATCCTATTTCTAATGCTCAAGGATTTGATCCAAATGTGTATACATGCAGGGATTTTGTCCAAAGCTATTCGACTGATTCTGGCAGCGTAGCTTTGCAGACTTTGTGGGTATGGGGCTTCTTATCCTTTAAAGACGAGAGCTTGCTATCTCTAAATAGCGATATGTTGAAATCTTTGACATCAGATTTGAGTGAAGGCTGTGCGCAAAATTTAAACACAACTTTGCTTGATTTTGTAAGAAAATATTTTACTTTTCACTATATTGGAAATTCAAAAAAAGATACAAATTTAGTTTTTAATCCGAAAAACTATACCTGCAAAACATTTTTATCAGCTCTCAATTCAAGCGACACCACTTCTGATGACTCTGTGGGATACGCGCTAATATGGGCTCTTGGTTACACTGCCGCATATAGGCCAGATGACGTAGACGTGGTAGACGACCAAAGCGCTGGCACGATAGCTGGTTTTATGAAAAGCTTGGTCTGTAAAGACCCAAATGAGAATTTTTATAATTCTTTAAACGAGCTATATGTTAAATTGGAGAAAAAATAACTATTTAGCTTTTCTCATTTTCAAGAGCTTTTCTGATATAGCGTGCAGATCCTCTGCTACTTTTGATATCTCGTTTATAGACATCGCCTGATCCTCTGACACCTTTGCTATACTTTGGGATCCTTCGAGTATCTGCCTTACTGATAAGCTTATCTCCTCTAAGGTTTCGTTTATTCTATTGGCAAACTTCATAGATTCAGTTGCAAGCTTTTGTATTTCACTAGCTACCACACCAAATCCCTTGCCGTGCACGCCCGCTCTGGATGCCTCTATTGCAGCATTCAAGCCAAGAAGTCTTGTTTGATTTGCGATTTTTTTGATAAAAGTGTTTATCGCGTCAGTTTCATCCAGTTTGTTCCTTGCTTCGTTAACAACGGCGGCTGTTTCCTGGCTAGATGCTGCTAGCTCTTCAGAGCTTGCTGATAAAGAGCTAAGTGCTTGGGTTAAGGAAGAAGATATTTTTTGGTTTTTGTCTATAGTTTCGAATAATTTCATCTCTTCTATCTTTGCTTCGACTTGAAACATAAGATAATTTGAGATAATTTTCCCAAGGGCATCGAACATCACAGTGAAGTTTCCAATTCTTTCTCTTGGGTTTATATGAGCAGTTTTTAAAGTCTTGAGTGATTCTTCTACATTTGGCACTCCAATTTCAGTGAAATATTTCCTAAAGTGTTCTACCATATCTTCATCGGGTTCTTTAGGCAAACACTGTCCGCCTGCAATATTTCCTATTCTTTTGCCATAAAGTAAAACTGGCACTATAAAGTCTTGTATGTTTGCATGACAAAAATAGTATTGTGGCTTGCCTTGATCCATAGCGTCTTTACCGCGCTTTGCTGCCTCTTGTTTACATCTGGATAGACCTTTTTCTGTGCTACGGATTGTCTTGCCGCACAGATCAGAATGATTTATTACAGGGATGACAGGGGTGCCTTCTGGGTCTGATACCGTTACAGCGAAATCAAGCTCTCTTGAAAGCTTGTCGAAAAAATCATATATCCATTTTTTTTCTTCATCTGAAAGCAATTTTGATAGCCTCAGCTCTTCTTCGCCAAAATAACTTATAGCCTCATTTAACTTTTCATCTGACATCTTTTCCTCCTCAACTTATATGTAAAACTCTTATTTTCCCTGTTAATGAATTTTAACATTCAATTTGGTATACTACGAAATATAAGTTTTCGAAATTTTCAGAATAGTTAATATATATCCTAATCTATTTTTAACTTTTTCTGATAAAATACTACCATGAGAATAAAATTTTTTTTACTAGCAGTTCTATTTTTTTGTGCATTTATTCCTAAAGCCAATGCGGGCTCTATTGATACGAAAAAGGCTGTTATTTTGCCATATCTTGCAGAAACAACCTTTTTAAACGAAGACCCTGGATATTCTGGTTCACAAATAAGAGCTTTTGACAATACTCTTCCTGGATATGGCCTTAAATATATAGACACCGATGATGTCAACTTGTTTGAAAAAAAATTTAATGGAATAAACAGGGAATTTATTATGTCTTGTGCCTATTTTGGTTTGGGCAGCGTTAATAAAGGAGATATTGTGGTGTTGCCAATCATACACCTTGTGGACATAGTCAACCTCCCCAATCTGATCTTCGAGAAGTATGAAATTAATGTATGGCTTGAGATTAGAGTTTACAGCGCAAGGTCAGGTAGGCTGATTTACGGAGTCTCCCAAAGGGACATAAAAACTTTTAACTCTGGTCCTGTGAAATACATACCAGGAGGCGTCCCCCAAAGACTTAGAGAAATACAATATCTTGATTATCTGCACAGCGAGATAAAGACTGCTATGAAACCATTTTTGTCGGGAGATAGAATCCTAAGCGCTCCATACTATCCTTATGGGAGCAAGACCATTGGCGTAAAGCCTTCTATAATAGTTTTCCCTCCTCAGGCCAAAAATGGCATATATCTTGCCTCTTATGAGGAAACCCCATTTCCCATGAAAATGTTTATAGGTTCTTTGAAAAAATATAAAAATGACGTTATGCTCTTATCTTTTCAAGACGTTGCGGCCTTTAACCCTACAGATATGTCAAGAGATTCAAGGTCTTTCATAGCAAACAAGATGGGATATTTACCGGAAGAAACTCTTTTCCTGATCACTACCATTTCCCATGTGCCAGATTTTCCGCAGCCACTGCTGCTGCCGCAGCCTATAGCATCTAGCCCGGGCGCGATTCTCGATTTATTAAGTATGCCCTCATTTGGCGGATCCTGGTGGATTGGTCGTTTTCTGTCGCTTTCTCCAAAAAAGAAGATTCTTATGGATGTTAACTTTAAGTTGATTGATGTAAATGGAGATACGGTCTGGTCAAAAGACATAAAAAAGAAGATATCATTCGATTGGCATGAGAACGAAACTTGGGTTTCGAGGAAACAGATACTCTTTGAACAGGGCAAGGTGCTATCCGATATGATCCCTGAAATATGGCCAGACATAAACAACGCTATTGACAACTGGTCGTCAAAATAAAGTTTGGCCTATAAATATTTCTCATTGATAAAACGCTCTTTAAGTTGAAATATGAAAATTGATTTTCTTATAAAAGTTTTGTGCTGCATATTTCATACTGTATACAATGAGCTATACTTAATATTAAGCTATTTATAGCAAAATAGTGTATTAATTTTTGTTGTAAAAGTCTATAAGACAAACAATTGTTGTGCTTGCAATTTTGTGATAAATATTTGATAATGTGAGTTAAAATAATAATCTTCAGGAGGTACAAAAATTGATCCAAAACAAGCATTATTTTTTCACCTCAGAGTCTGTAACAGAAGGCCACCCCGACAAGATTGCCGATCAGATTTCAGACGCTATACTTGACGAAATTTTAGCTGATGATCCATCTGGGAGAGTAGCTGCAGAGACAACTGTTGCTACGGGATTGGTTTTAGTTGTTGGGCAAATTACTACAAAGACATATGTGGATATCCCTAGCATTATTAGGAAGACCATCAAAGAAGTTGGGTATACTAGGGCAAAATATGGCTTTGATAGCGAAACCTGTGCTGTTCTAACATCTATAGATCCTCAATCACCTGATATAGCAGGTGGAGTTAATGTGGCTTTAGAAAAACGTGGTGAAAAAGTTAATGCACCTGAAGAAGAGCTTGGAGCGGGAGATCAAGGAATGGTTTATGGCTTTGCCTGTGATGAGACAGAAGAGTATATGCCTCTTCCAATTACTCTAGCACACAACCTGGCAAAGAGATTAGCTTTCGCCAGAAAAAATAGAATAATTCCATTTCTTAGGCCTGATGGCAAAACACAGGTTACTGTCGAGTATGAAGGTTATAAGCCTATAAGGGTTGACACCGTTCTCATATCTAGTCAACACAAACCAGACGTTGAAAACGACGAGATAGAAAGAGAGATTATCGAAAAGGTTATTATGCCAGTAATTCCAGAAAATCTAAGAGATGACTCTATGAAGGTTCTCATAAATCCATCTGGCAGATTTGTGATTGGAGGACCTCAAGGAGACTCAGGTCTGACTGGCAGAAAAATAATTGTAGACACCTATGGAGGTATGGCCAGACATGGCGGCGGAGCTTTCTCTGGCAAGGATCCTACGAAAGTAGACAGATCGGGAGCGTATTATGCAAGGTACGTGGCAAAAAATATTGTAGCAGCTGGACTTGCTGCAAGGGCTGAAATCCAGGTTTCGTATGCTATAGGCAAGGCTAATCCCCTTTCTATAATGATAGATACCTTTGGGACCAATAACGTGCCAGAAGAGAGAATAGAAGAGCTTGTAAGAGAGATCTTTGATTTTAGACCAAGATCTATAATTAATCAGCTCGATCTCAGACGACCAATATACAGGCCTCTTGCTGCCTATGGTCACATGGGCAGGGTGGATTTGGGAACTTCTTGGGAGAAACTTGACAAAGTTGAGGATTTGAAAAAGGGAATCAAGTCGTAGCTTCATAAATATTAGATGAGTTTAAAAAATTTTAAAAATATATTTGCCCTCCTTTTTGGGGGGCATTGTATTTTGTGCGACGATCTTGCTCTGGATTATATTTGTCCGAATTGTAGCTCCTCTTTTGGAGATGGATTTGAATTTTTTTGCCCTCCATTTGAAAAATCTTTTTCTATCGGGATGTATAAAGATAGATTTAAAGACTTGGTTATCAAAGCAAAGTCAAATTCTATAGCTATGGAAGAGATATCAAAATTAGTTTTGAAATTTCTGCAGGACAAAAGATTTGATGGGTTTTGTGTTTCTTGTGTCCCCGATGACAAATTTGGGCACTCTCACCTGGATAGGGTTGTGAAAGAAGTCTCAGACAAAAAAAATTTACCAATATATAGATTCCAAAAAATAAAAGAGACGAAGAAACAGCATCTTTTGTATTTTAATGAAAGACGTCTAAACGTTCTAAACTGCTTTTGTGCAGAATCAGCGCCAGAAAAAATATTGCTAATCGATGACGTTATAACTTCAGGTGCGACTTCAAAGAGCGCTTATAATGAGCTTGTAAAATCAGGATCCAAGACCGTTTATTTTTTGACATTTTCAATTTCTCCAGTTTTTTGGGAAAAATATATCAGAAAATTTTCAGCGAATAAATAATCTCCCTGTCTGAAAAACCAATGTGGAAACGCTGTATGAAATGACAAGAAGCATGCATATTTCGAAAACGGTCCACTTTATGCCGTATTCTTGTATAAAAACGCTGATAGTAACGATACAGGGCACGAAAAGCAGTATAAATATCATAAACGACAGGGCTGATAGTGGTGTAAACAAAACCTTTAGCCTGTTCATAAGGCTTTCGTTTTTTTCCTTTTCTTGGAATGAGCTTATCGTAAAGAAATTCAAAAGGCTTGAGCCTGCTTCGATAAATGAATTTTTAAATCTTACAATAACCTCTGACGTATCGCTCAAAAAATTATATTTTTCTGGGCTTTTTATTTCCTTAGAAGATGCCTGCTCTCCCTCAAGTATTTGACCGAGCGTCCCAATAACTGCTTCTTTTGCTACTACGCTTGGCAAGAGAGTCGCTACTGCCTCCCACTTATCAAAGCCTGCTGGAGCAAATATAAAAGCAATAGCCTTTGACCCCTGTGCAAGATAACTTTCTCCAGGAGGCGCATTGTAAGGCAGTGAGTTTACACTCCACACAAGTATCATTGTAAAGAGTATTACAGAGCCTGCCTTTCTTACGAAAGATTTCACCCTGAAGCCTGTGAGCCTAAGGAGAAATTTTAAAGGAGGAATTCTATAAGGTGGCAATTCTAAGATAAAAGGCGTAGAATTCATCCTTAAAGATGGAACCGCTAATTGGAGCAATATAACAAGTATTATGGCTATAAAGGCGCCAAGAAAGTATAATCCAAGTATCACCAACTCTTTAAAGCTCCCAAAAAAAGCTGCTGTGAACAATAGATAAACTGGAAGTCTTGCAGAACAAGACATTAGCGGTATCATAAGACCTGCAAGCAGCCTGTCCTTTTGTGAATCCAGACCCTTAGTGGCATATATTGCTGGGACGTTACAACCAAAACCAAGTATAAGAGGTATAAAAACTTTACCGCTAAGCCCAATTGAGTTCATAAGCTTGTCTATAAGGAATGCTGCCCTTGTCATGTAGCCGCTTTCTTCAAGTATTGATATAAATAGAAAAAATATGCCTATTAGCGGGAAGAAGCTTACTACAGAGCCCACACCGCCTATGATGGCCTCTCTTATAAGCGACTTAAATATGTCTGGCAAAAACCAAAGCAAGTAAATGGTGTACTTGCCAATATAATTATTTATGAGATAACCTGTAAAATCGACAAACGGCTGAGACAAGTCAAAGGTAAGCTTAAACACCACAAACATCATTATGACAAAGAGTGGTAAGCCTAAAAACTTGTTTAATAATACCGAGTCAATTTTTTGTGTTAAATTGTTTTCGTTTATTCTTCTCACTAAAATGTTATTGCATATTGAAGATATCAGCCTATACCTTGATTGGATGTATGTTGTGTTATCAAGCGAGAGGTCTGTAATTTTTTTATCGAGAAGGTTCTTGTTTTGCAACTCTTCCACTACTTGTAAATCATTTTCTAACACTCTTGCAGCCGCAAAAGATAGCGGATAGTCAAGGTCTTTATCTTTATCAGAAAGCATTTCTCTTATTTGATTAAATTTTCTATCAAGACTCTCCTCAAATAGTATGTTTGGCAGGGTGCCCTCATTAAGCGTTTTGTAAATTGCCTTCCTTAAGGCGTCTAATCCGATCTTTTTTACTCCCGATGTTTGGACTATTTCTACCGATAGAAGTTCTTTTAACTTTTTTATATCTATTTCTGTCTTGTTTTTTATCATCTCATCGAAGAAGTTAAGGGCTATTACCATAGGTATTTCAAATTCTGACAAAGCCAGCGTCAAAAAAAGACTTTTCTCGAGTTGGTTGCTGTCTACCACGTTTACTATCAAGTCTGGTTTTTCATTTATAAGAAAATCCCTGGTAATTTTCTCTTCAAGAGAGAATGGATTTAAAGAATATGCACCTGGTAAATCCACTAAGGAAAACATCTTTCCATTTATGATAAGGCTTGCCTCTTTTTTTTCAACGGTAACGCCAGGCCAGTTTCCAACCTTTAGGTTAGAACCAGCTATAGCGTTTATGAGCGCAGACTTCCCGACATTTGGGTTGCCAACAAATGCTATTTTGATTGATCCCTCGAGCGGCTGAGCTATTTGTCTTCTTCTATGACGATACCTGAACACACCGAATCCCTTAATGATATATTTTGACCGTTCACGCAAATATGAATTGGATCTCCCAAAGGTGCTCTTCTTACCATGTGAACCTTGCCGCCCTTTACAATCCCAAGCTCTTGCAGTCTTCTTGCAAGC
This sequence comes from Thermodesulfobium sp. 4217-1, assembly GCF_039822205.1. Classification (NCBI taxonomy): domain Bacteria; kingdom Pseudomonadati; phylum Thermodesulfobiota; class Thermodesulfobiia; order Thermodesulfobiales; family Thermodesulfobiaceae; genus Thermodesulfobium; species Thermodesulfobium fumaratoxidans. The sequence continues at coordinate 100,738 of NZ_JBAGBW010000001.1, read as the reverse complement.
TTTTCATCTAACTTTATGTCGATTACTCTGTACTTTTTATTTCTTAATGCCTTATTTAACACCATTTTTTTTCTCCTTGGGCAGATTATCTAAATCACAGCAATCGAAATTTTTTGCCTTGCAAGACTTATTGGGGCAGCTATCACAGATGCCCTTTTTCTTTGAATACATCCTGTATAAAACAAACAAAGATATAAGGCCTAAAAGTAAAATCAACATCATATCCATAAACTCCTCCAAAGTTAGTTTTAACTAACATTACAAGTTTAGTATAATTTTTAGGTTTTGTCAATCTAAACGGATTGTCCATTAATGAGGTTACGGCAATTTGTCTTATGAAAAAATAAATTGTGCCTTAAGAATTAAAAAAGCCTCTAATTTCAATATTTTAAGATATAATTTTAAGTATTATATTTTCTGATGATTTTTACTTTTCTAAATCAAATCTAATCTGATTTAATATATAATATATTTTAAGACTTATTTTTCTTAAGTAATTGCCAAAAATTAATATGTTTAATTCTCGGAGGATAATTTGAATTTTATAAAGTGCTTTATAATTTCTTTTTTAATGCTATGTTTGTTGGCAGGCGTTTCTTTTGCCGAAAGCCCAAATGTAAAAGCTGATCAGGTTTATCTTGATTTTGGAACTGGTACTTGGGTTGCAGAAGGTAATGTAATTATCACCTATAAAGATTATGAATTTACTGGTGAAAAGGCGCAATATTATCCAAACAATTCTGTTTTGGACCTTTTTAATGGTAAATTGGTTGGCAAAGATTTAAACTTTTTATCAAAAAAAGTTATTTTAAAAAAAACTGATAATGGGACTTACGTAGATGCATTTAACGTAAAAGATGGCGTCTATAAGCAATACTCATTTGCCTGCAATGAACTTACATCCTTAAATGACATTGTTACACTGATAGGCGACGCGTCTATTGGCTCTAAGTCATCGAAAATGACTGGTGACAAATTTATTATAAACACAAAAACAGGCAAGATAGAAGGCACAAACATAAAGTCAAGCGATACTTCGGGTTCTCTAAAAAAAGATGCCAATAGTCCCGGAGAAAATGCTACAAATGTGGGACAATGAGATTAATATTCAATAAGCTATTTTGGTCTTATATATTAAGAGATTTTTTGCCATTTTTTTTCTTTGGACTCCTTGCCTTTTCTGGTTTGATGATAGCGGGAGAGTCTATGAGGACCATAAAATTGGTTGCCGACAATCAGGGCTCATTCCTAACTGGTTCTAAGTTAATAGCTTGTGGCATACCTTATGCGATTGCGTTTGCCTTTCCTATGGCAACCCTTTTGGGCGTTTTGATGGCAGTATCAAGAATTTCATCAAATTGGGAGCTTGCTGCTCTCAGATCCGCTGGACTTTCTATTTTCAAGTTCTCTTTGCCTTTTATAGTGATCGGCATCATTTTTTCAATGCTTTCTTTTCTTACCTTTGAAAAACTGGCTTACCCTTTGATGGATCAAAGCAGATATATAGTAGCAAAAGACTTAAAAAAAGAGCTTAATACAGAGAGGCAAAATGTTTTATTTAAACTGCCTCCTGACAGCCCTCAACCAAAATTTGTAATTTTTGCTAAAGAATATAAGCCAGCTACTATGAGCTTGCAGGAAGTTTATATTCAAGAGTTTGACAATGAATTTTTAAAAAGGACGATATATTCTAATAGTCTTATGTTTGTAGGAAACCGTTGGGTGGCATCTAAAGGCTTGTCGTATGAATTTTCTAAAGATGGCCTTATTATGGGTAGACTGGATTTTGAAAAACTTATCGTACCTCTTGGGGTACTGCCTCAGACCATAAAATCTTTGCCGACGAAAAAACCCAGAGATATGAGTTTTTCTGAGCTACTTTCTTATTTATCAAGGTCAAAGGACATAGTTGATAAAACTCTGTATGTAGATCTATACAACAAGATATCTCTTCCCTTTGCTTGTTTTGCATTTGCCTGTATAGGAGTTGCCTTTGGCATAGCATCTGAGAGAAAATCGTCTGCTCTTGGTTTTGGTATCGCAATATCTACTGTGCTCGCATATTATCTAATTTTTAGCTTATTCACTACTCTTGGTTATATGAAAGACATTCCTGCATTTCTGGCATCGTTTGGTGCGGATATATTGATTACAATTTTTGGAATATTTATGGTTGTCAAATGGGACACGTAGAGTTAGGATTTTATTTCATACCGATTCTTCTTCTGCTTAGCGCAGTAGTTGCATATATTGCCGATAAACTTGGCAAAAAAGCTGGCAAAAAAAGGCTCTCAATTTTTGGTTTGAGACCAAAGCATACTGCAATCTTTATGTCTGTAAGCTCTGGTATATTGATAGCTGCGATTACCATTGTGGTTATGTTATCTCTCTCACAAAATGCTAGGGTGGCACTTTTTGGTCTTCAGAATTTAAAAGAGGAAATTTCTACGCTTAGCAAGGAAAAAGACAATCTTATTAAGGAAAAAAATAACTTACAAGTTGAGTACAATAAGAGCTTGAGCGAGTTAAACAATCTGAAGCTCGATTTAAACGATGTAAATAAAGAAAAACAAAAGCTTATTTTAGATACCATCAAACTTAAAAATGAAAATAACTTAGCGCTTTCTCATGTGAAAGAGATGGAATTTCAAAAGTCCTTGCTTGATGAGAAGATAATATCTCTTAATTCTGAAAAGGCGGGATTGTTAAACGATATCAGCTCTTCACAGGCGTTATTGGATAAGTTAAAAACATCTATTCAGTCTCTCAGAACTGGGAAGCTTCAGTTTGAGGCACACCAAATTATTGCCCAAACAACAATTCAAGGCGGTGATAAGGCAGTTTGTGAAAGCGAGCTGAATGATTTTATACAAAAGACCAATTCTATTTTGATAAACGAGCTTGGATTGGAAGGCGTAGATACTGTGATTTTTATTCCAAAACAAAATGTGTTCGATTCGATAGATATGATGTCAAGAAATAATATGCAATTTGCTGTAAGAATACTTTCTGAGGGCAACGTCGTGGTTGGTGAAAAGCATATTCTTGCCTCACTTCAAGTCTTTGAAAATAACCTTGTTTTTAGAAAAGAGGATACGATAGTATCTACTGAGATAGATCCAAACCTTGATAGTAATTTACTTCTCGCAAAGCTTGGTCTTTTACTGCAAGAGACCAATCACATAGCCAAGCTAAGAGGGCTCGTGCCAGATCCTTTGACTGGGACTGTTGGAAACGTATCATATCCTGTGCTGTATAACGCTATAAGAAACATAAAGAATTTGTCTTACCAGGGCAAGGTTAAGATTAGTATCCTTGCAGCAGAAGATACTTACGCAATTGGTCCTTTACACATTCAAATTATGGTTAATTAATTATGAGAACTTTTAATTTTATAGTTTTAACAGTCTTGTTCTTGTTTTCCTTTTCTTTTTTCCAGAGCGCCTATGCAGGCGATATTTTGGTTTTACGCGTAAACGGCGTAATCGATCCTGTGGTTGCAAGATATGTAAAAAGCGGTATTGATAGCGCAAACAGCCAAAATGCCTCTCTTGTTATAATAGAACTTGATACGCCTGGCGGCCTCGACCAATCTATGAGAGAGATAGTCCAGTCAATCTTGTCTTCAAGGGTTCCTGTAGCAAGCTTTGTTTATCCATCTGGCGCAAGAGCTGCTTCTGCGGGAACATTTATTGTTCAGGCATCGTCTTTAGCTGTTATGTCTCCAAACACTTCTATTGGCGCTGCACATCCTATAATGATTGGCGGCGGCAATGATAAAACACTTCTTGAAAAAGCCGCTCAAGACGCAGCTTCATATATTAGGAGTCTTGCTAAGATTCATGGCAGAAATGAAGCCTGGGCTCAAAGCTCAGTATTCGATAGCAAAAGCATAAACGATTCAGAGGCTATTAAAGAACATGTCATAGATATGGTGGCAACAGGTCTAAACTCTTTGGTTTCTCAAGCAAATGGCAAAGCTGTTATAGCTGACAATAGTACGGTTACTCTCAGTTTGGAGCCAAATTTTATATATTATAATATGTCCCCTTTTGAGAGCTTTTTGCATTTTATTTCTAACCCCACTATTGCAAGTATACTTATGATGATAGGAATTTTTGGGATGATCTTTGAACTAGCGAGTCCTGGGCTAATCTTTCCAGGGGTAATAGGCTTTATGTCTCTTGTGCTGTCTTTATTTGCGCTCGGCAATCTCCCATTTAACATAGCTGGTTTGTTGTTCATAGGGTTTGCTGTTACCCTTTTTGTTGCAGAGATCTTTTTGCCAACTTTCGGTATATTGACAGCAGGTGGTATTATAAGTCTAGTATTCGGTATGTTTATGCTTTTTGAACCTTCTGAGAGGGTAGGCTATCCATCAGTTCTGACAGTTGCTATTCCAGTGGCGCTTTTGACGGGCATATTGATAGCAATTCTTTTTTACCTTGTCCTTGGGACGAGAAGGAAGAAACCATTTTCAGATTCTTCATATTTATTGAATAAAGAGGTTGAGGTAAAAGACGTCAGAGACGACGGACGCTTGCTTTTAGTTTTTTATGATGGAGAACTCTGGAGCGCGAATCCAGCTGACGATCAATCTTATAAAATTGGCGATTTAGTTAAGATTGTCGGCAAAGAAGGAATAATTCTTAAGGTAACGAAATCAACAAATTATGAGATAGGTGATATGTCTGATGAAGATAAAGTGTAAGAGATCTTATAAAAGGAGGTAAGAAATGTTTGACATTGTAAGGTTAGTTTTTAGTTCAGTTTTAATCTTTATTTTATTTGCAATATTTGTTATCGCAATAGTTTTGCCAAGTGCTATTAGAATAACCCAGGAATACGAAAGAGGCGTAGTCTTTAGATTGGGCAGATTTGCTGGAGTGAGAGGCCCTGGTCTTATACTTTTGATTCCATTTGTCGAGAGAATGATAAAAGTAGACTTAAGAACTATCACGATGGACGTTCCGCCACAAGAGGTCATAACTAAGGATAATGTGCCAGCCAGGGTAAACGCGGTTGTATATTTTAGGTTGGTTGATCCTGAGCTTGGCGTTCTAAAGGTTGAAAACTTTGTACGAGCTACCTCTCAAATTGCTCAAACTACCTTGAGATCGGTTCTTGGACAGTCCGAGCTCGATGAGATGCTGTCCCAAAGAGAAGCCATAAATCACAGACTTCAACAAATTATAGATGAACAAACCAATCCCTGGGGCATTAAGGTAAGCGTGGTAGAACTCAAGGATGTTGAAATTCCTCAAGAGATGCAAAGGGCCATAGCCAAACAGGCTGAAGCGGAAAGATTGAGAAGGGCAAAGGTTATTATTGCAGATGGAGAATTTCAAGCTTCAGAAAAGCTTAGGCAGGCCGCTGAAGTTATGGCTCAAAACCCATTAACTATCCAGCTTAGATTTTTGCAGACAATTGCCGACATATCTCCCGAGAGAAATACTACTACCATATTGCCTATTCCGATAAATTTATTGAGTCAGATTTTTAATCCAGGGTATCTGCACAGCGTAGAAAAAGAGAACAAGTAAATTACCTTTGAAAAGATAAAATCGATCGTTGGATGATTGATAACTTTAAGCGGTTATAAAGGAGGTTTTGAATGCAGCAAGAACTTATCGATGTTATTTTGAGCAGAAGATCTCATAGGAAATTTTTACCCGATCCTGTTCCAAAAGAGGATATTGAAAAAATTATATATATTGCAACCATGTCTCCATCTGCGACTAATTCTCAACCATGGGAATATGTGGCTGTGTATGATAATGCCGTAAAGGAAGAGCTTGCAAACGCAGTTCTCAAAAAGCTTGATCTTATGTCTTCAAATCTTGACAAGGATAAGGATGCCAGGCAGATTAAACTTATTTCAAAATCAAGTTTCTATTTTACCTTTTTTAAGGAAGCTCCTGTTGTAATATTTGCTATTGCAAAGCCCTATAAGTCAGTAATGGACTTTATTAACGAGTATTTCTTAGAAGAAGATGAACCCTCTTTCGCATATGAGGCATCAATACAAAGCGTTTCTGCAAGCATTTTACAGCTTCAGATTGCTGCACACATAATGGGCTATGGCAGTTGTTGGATGACAGCTCCCAATATTGCGAAAAGAGAAATGGGAAAGATCATTGGCATTCACGATAATGATAGAATTATTGCTACAATACCTCTGGGTAAGCCTGCAACAAACAGTCTTTCTGCTCCAAGGAGAAAGAGCGTAAATGAAGTTTTGCGTTTTATATAATTATATAGCTATTTAACTTTTTTTATATTGTAGGAGGTATGATTTTGACTTCAGATGACATTAGACGTCTTTTTTTGGATTATTTTAAAGATAGAGGGCATGCTGTATTGCCCAGTTTTTCTCTCGTACCTGATGATCCGACAATACTGTTTACTATCGCAGGAATGGTCCCCTTTAAACCATATTTTTTGGGCAGGGAAGAAGCACCCTTTAGGAGGGCAACGACCTCCCAAAAGTGCTTGAGAACAAACGATATTGAAGAGGTTGGCAAGACCGCAAGACACCACACATTTTTTGAAATGCTTGGAAATTTTTCTTTTGGCGATTACTTTAAAGAGAAGGCCATCCCTTTTGCGTGGGTTTTTGTAACAGAGATTTTACACCTTCAAAGGGATAGACTTTATATAACCATTTACAATGATGACGACGAATCATTTGATATTTGGCGATCTTTGGGCATCCCAGCAGAAAAGATCTATAGATCTGGCGAAAAAGATAACTTTTGGTCTGCTGGTCCTGTCGGTCCTTGTGGCCCTTGTTCTGAAATATATTATGACAGAGGGGAAAGTTTTGGCTGTAAAAGTCCTGATTGTTCGCCTCTTTGTGGTTGTGATAGATTTTTAGAAATTTGGAACCTTGTTTTTATGCAATACAATAGAGATGAAGAGTCCAACCTAACCCCTCTTGAGAAAAAGGGCATAGATACTGGAATGGGTCTTGAAAGAATTGCTTCAGTTTTGCAGGGCAAGGACTCAAATTACGAAACAGATTTGATTTATCCAATTATTGAAGAGCTTTCTGCCATTACAGGGATAGAATATATCGGGTCGGGGATTACCTCTCTAAGGGTTATGTCAGACCATTTAAGAGGCGCTGTTTTTGCAATTTCAGATGGAGTCCTTCCTTCAAATGAGGGAAGAGGCTATGTAGTTAGAAGGCTTCTAAGGAGGGCATTGACTTTTTCGCACCTATCAGGATATCAAGAGCCGTTTATCTATAAAGCTGTGTCAAAAGTATGCGATATATATAGGCATTCGTATCCTGAACTTACTGATAAAATAGACTACCTTAAAGATGCCATAAGAGCTGAAGAAGAAAAGTTCTCCCAGAGTCTGAAAGATGGTTTAAGTATGTTTAATAAAATGTTACCTCAAATAAAAAATGATGGCATTGTTTCAGGCGAAATTGCATTTTTACTTTATGATACTTATGGCTTTCCTGTCGAATTAACAAAAGAAATGGCAACAGAGTTCAATATCGGAATAGACATAAACAGCTTCAACAATTTACTAAGACAGAGAAAAGAGCAATCCAGAGAGGGCTCTCAATTTGTTGACGATATTGTGAACACATCTTTCGTTACTGAATTTGTTGGTTACGATAATGTTAAGACCAATTCAAATATAATTGGCATGTATAAAGATAGCGCTGAAACTACTAGGATGTCCGTCGGAGATGAGGGCGTTATAGTGCTTGACAGAACGCCATTTTATCCTGAAAGCGGAGGCCAGGTTGCAGATCATGGCTATATAAAGTTTGCAGATTCTATCTTTAGGGTTACTGACGTACAGAGAGAGAAGGAAGCAATATTTCACATTGGAAAATTAGAGAATGGGACCTTATGCGTGGGATATTCTGTAGATGCCGAGATTGACCTTCAAAGAAGAAGACTGTCTTCGAGTAATCATACTTGCACCCATATATTGCATGCCGTGCTTAGAGATAAATTTGGCGAGGCTACCAAACAAAAGGGTTCTTTTGTCTCTGACGAACTGTTAAGATTTGATTTTGTGTCAAATGCTCCGCTACCAGATGAGGATATAGTGGATATAGAAAGATCTGTAAACAAAATAATAATTGAAAATCACCCAGTGACTTCCCAAGAAATGGACCTTGAAGAAGCTATTAAGTCTGGTTCTATGGCCTTATTTTCTGATAAATATAAGTCAAGGGTTAGAGTATTAAATATTGATGACGTTTCTTCTGAGCTATGTGGTGGAACTCATGCTCTAATGACTGGTGAAATTGGTACATTCGCTATTGTAAAACAAGAATCTATCGCAAGCTCTGTTAGGCGAATTGAGGCTTTTACAGGTATAAGGGCTCTGGAATACTTCCAGAAAAAAAGAGAAGACCTTGAAAAGATTGATAAGATTATAGATGCAAGCGGCTCACCCGTAAAAAAGTCGATTTCGATTATGAAAGAAGTAGAGGAAGATAAAAGGCGCCTTAGAGAAGCGACTTCGAACTTTTTGAAGCTAAAGGCAAGCGAACTGGTGGCTGAGGAAATTGGAAACTTTTCCTTGTTTGTTGACAATTTCAATTCATACACGAGTGATGATATGCTTTTTTTTGTAGATGTTGTCAGGAATCGCTTTGACAATTTAGTATTGTTTTTGTACTCAGTTAATAACCAAAGTGCTAATTTTGTGCTATCAGTTTCTGACAAAATATCTCAAAATATTAGCGCAAAAGATTTGGCAAGAGTTGTTACCAAGATTACTGGCGGCGGTGCAGGGGGTAGAGATAAGGTTGCACAGGGTGGTATTAAGGATTCAAATAAGATTTCTGATGCTATTGACGCTCTGAAGGAATTTCTAAAGTCAGTATAACAAATAAATACCCCCGAAATTATTTTAATTTCGGGGGCTATGAGTTTTAGTTTGTGTTATTCTACGACGTACACCGGACAAGGAGAAGTTTTTACTACTCTTTCAGGCACTCCTCCGAACAAAAACCTCTTTATTCCCTTAAGGCCTCTGTTTCCAATTACCACCCTAACAGGTTTCAATTTATTTGCAACTTCGCATATTATTTCACTTCTCTCTCCAAACCTTACCAAGCCAGCAGCCTCCACACCCTCAGATGCAAGATATTCTTTTGCTTTTACTATTTCGTCTTCTGCTCTTGTGAGAAGCTCTTCTTCTGCTACGGGATTATATACGCCAAGTATATTAGAGCGTTCAACTATGTTTAGAAGACAAACAGTCGCCGCATTCGATCTTGCAATTCTTGTAGCCTCCTTTAAAACCGATCTGTCAACCTTAAAGTTTCTAAAGGCAACTAAAACAGATTGTTTGTCCATGTCAAACGCCTCCTTAAAATATTTACTTATGACTATTATAACACTATAAATTATTTGTAAATACTATCTAAATATTAGAGTTTCTTTTTGTTTCAGAAAGTAAATTTATCTATAAGTATAAACAATTAAGAAACACCACATATAGTATAACACGTTTATTTGTATTATAGCAATATACATAACATAGTTGACTGATTGGTCAGTATTTACTAAAATGATACTTTACAAGAAATAATTAGGAGGCGTTATGGCAGATCAACCTAAAGAAAACAATCTCAAATCTAAGTTTAATCTTTCGCAAGTGAAAAGACCTACCAAAAAGGTATTTCTTATATCCCTTTTGATTGTCCTCATAATACTATCACCATTTGCCTATCAAAAAGTTGTATATTCTCTTACTCACCAGAGTACAGATGACGCATACGTAGAGGGCACATATATTTATATATCCCCCCAGATATCTGGCAATATTGTTGCGGTAAAAGTAGAAAGATACCAGCAGGTAAAGAAAGGCCAGGTTCTTGCTGAAGTTGAAACATCTGACTATACGAACGCATTGAACCTTAATCAGGCGACCTTGAATAAGGCTCAGGCTACAATTAATGAAATTGACAGTTCTGAAAACCAGGCTGAGGCAGCGCTGCAACAAGCTATGGATAACTATACATCGGCTAAGGCACAGGCAGAGCTGGCACAAAAAGAGAAAGTTAGGTACGAAGACCTATACAAGCAGGATGCTGTTTCTGCTGATGTATATGACACTTATGTTACCAAGGAAAAGACTGCAGTGGCTGCAATGCAAGCTGCTCAAAAGGCTATTGCTCAGGCTCAGGCTGCCTTAGAAACCATTAGGGCTCAAAAGGTTACAACTTTGTATTCTATCAAGGCAGCTCAGGCAAACCTCGATCAAGCTCTTGTAAACGTCCAAAGAACACAAATTTTAGCTCCAGAAGACGGCTTTATTGCAAAAAAATTTGCTGAGGTAGGGAATTATGCTGTTCCTGGACAAACCTTGTTCATATTGGTAAGAAAGAATGACCTGTGGGTTACTGCAAATTATAAGGAAACACAGATTGATAAAATGAGAGTCGGACAAAAGGTAGACATACAGGTGGACGCATATCCTGGAGTTACCTTCAAGGGTCACGTTGAAAGCTTCCAACCAGGCACAGGAGCAGTATTTAGTCTTTTACCACCCGAGAACGCTACTGGTAACTTCGTAAAGGTAGTCCAAAGGGTCCCTGTCAGGATAGCAATTGATAGCCCTTACGATTCGAAACATCCTCTTTATCCAGGGCTTTCTGTAAATCCATTTGTTGACACAGGATTTTAAACAACACACGCTTTGAAATGCTTTGACGTATACTGGGTTAAACCTTTTCTTATTCTATGACGTATTATTGTTTAACCCTCTCAATACACAAAGTGCCCTTTAAAATGTTTTGATTTACCCCTCATTTTAAATTAAAAAGGATGTGATATTAAGCTATTATGCCAAATAAAGATTCTGCTCACCCGAATAGATGGATGATAACGCTTACGATAATGCTAGGCACGCTGGTAGCCGCTCTTGACACCAGTATAGTAAACGTTGCGCTCCCAAACATGAGAGGATCTCTGGGTGCATCAGTTTCTGAAATTACCTGGGTATCAACTGCATATATGTTGTCCAACGTTGTTATAATGCCTACGATAGGATTTTTGAGCAATTTGTTCGGCAAGGTGAGGTTTTTCACCTTTAGCGTGATTATTTTTGGGATAGGATCATTTCTGTGTGGTCTTGCCTGGAATATGAACTCTATGATCTTTTTCAGGGTTATTCAGGGCATAGGCGGCGGCGCTCTAATCCCTATGTCTCAAGCAATTCTCAGGGAAACCTTTCCGCCAGAAGAGCAGGGCAAGGCTATGGGCATCTTTGGCATGGGCGTTGTTTTAGGCCCTGGTATTGGACCGACACTTGGCGGTTACATTACTGACAACTATAATTGGAACTGGATTTTTTATATAAATATGCCTTTTATAATATTGAATCTAATAATGATATCCCTCTTTTTAAAAGAATCTCCCGATCGTGAAAGGCATACTGGTAAAATTGACTATATTGGTCTTATGTTGATGACAGTGGGGCTCTCTACTTTGCAGATAATGCTCGAAAAGGGTCAAGAAAACTCATGGTTTGAATCCGACTTTATAGTAAAGCTTGCAGTTGTTAGTGCCATTTCTTTGATATCTTTTGTAATATGGGAGTTAAAGACCGATAATCCCGTTGTTGAGCTAAGAGTGCTAAAGGATATATCCTTCACGAGCGCCACTGCGCTTGGCGGTATTTTTGGGATGGGACTTTTCGGGAGTCTTTTTTTATTGCCAATGCTATTCGAAAGCGTTCTCGGTTACTCGGTAATGGAATCTGGGCTGGCCCTTATGCCAAGGAGTCTTGCTATGGCTTTTGCAATGCCGCTTGCTGGTAGGATATATAACTTTATAGGTCCAAAAAAGATGATTTTTATTGCTACGATTTTGGCTGCAATAAGTTTTTATCCTCTTACCACAATGAATCTTAATACAAATGCGTGGGACATCTTAATTCCTCAGGTGATTCAAGGAGTCGCCTTTGCTTTTATATTTGTATCCTTGAGTACTGCAGCGCTAATGACTGTGGAAAAAAGATTTATGTTCGGAGCATCTGGATTATTTAATCTTGTAAGAACGGTTTGCGGCAGTATTGGCATAGCGGTTTTTGCTACCATACTTGAAAATTCTACTACTATAAACAGGGCATATATGGTAGAACACATCGTTACAAACAATCCATTTTACACCCAGAGCTCGCTAATAAGTCCTGCTACCACGTCCCCCATACTTAGCACATGGTTTGCTAATCTAAGCGGTGCCCTGATGCAAAACGCAGGTTCTACTCCTGCAGACTTGCCGAACAAGGCTTTTGCAATTCTGAGCAATTATATTGATCTGCATGCTGCCATAATGGCCTATAACACTACATTTTTTTGGATATTTTTTCTATTTATTATCGCGATAGTATTTAGTTTTCTAATTAGAGACACCAGGCCTCACAAGCTAAAGAATAAAAAGGATTCAGAGGCTACTGAAAACATTATAGAGCTCTGATGTAAAAAGGACACCCTTTGCAGTTAGGCACCTTTTTGCAAAATTCTTTCCCCATCCTTACTATTAAAGCATGGTACTCGTTGAACAATTTAGAATCCTTAGGTAAATTTTTCATAAATAAAGCTTGTGATTGATGATATCTGTCCCTCTTGCTGCCTGAAAATTTTATATGAAATCTTTCAAGCCATCTTAAGGTATATGCGTCAATTACAAAAACTGGATATCCAAGCGCGTAAAGTAATATGGAATCGGCAGTTTCACATCCAATGCCGTTTATCTTTAATAAAAAATTTCTTGCATCTTCCATGCTTAATTTTTTTATATCTTCTAAGTCTTGAAAATTTTTATGTATTTCTATTATAAGATTTTTTAATCTTTTGGCCTTTATATTGTAATATCCTGAAGGCTTAATAAGCATTGCAAGCTTATCCTGCTCAACATTAACCAATGCCTCAAAGTCCAATAGCCCTTCTTTTTTTAGATTGATAATAGCCCTTTCTACATTTTGCCATGAAGTGCTTTGAGTAAGAACAGCGCCAACTATAACCTCTAATGGACTGTCTGCTGGCCACCAACCTTGTGGACCAAAAAAATTATAAAGAATTTCATAATTTTTTAAAAGATCAATATCTTTTTTGCTCAATCCTTAAATTTTAAAAAATTTTCAATATATCTCGATATAACATCAACCTCAATGTTTACAAACGAACCTGCCTTCTTATGTGAAAGAGAGGTTTCTTTCAAGGTTAGCGGTATAAGGGCTACGTCAAAAGAATTTTCGTTTATTGATGCTACCGTTAGACTTATGCCGTTTACAGCAATAGAACCTTTATGTGCAATATATTTTTTCAATTCAGGGGGAAATTCTACTGTTAATATGGTGTTTAATGTATCCCCCTTGATAGATACTATTTTTCCTATTGCATCTACGTGACCCAAGACTATATGTCCCCCGAACCTTGATTCGTGGCTCATTGCCCTTTCAAGGTTTACTTTTACTCCTGCCTTAAAATATTTGAAAGCTGTTCTCGACACAGTTTCTTTTGAGATGTCAGCTTCAAACGTTTGTCCCCCTCTTCTCGTTACGGTTAGGCAGACGCCATCTACGGCTATAGAGTCTGAAATCTTTAAATCATCAAACGCCTTTTTAAAAGATATCTTTATCTTATAACCTTGTCCCTGTGGAGTAAATGAAATTATCTGGCCAATATCTTCAACAATACCTGTAAACATTCTATTAAAATCTATTCTTTAGCTGATTCGTATTCTCTTTTTAGATCGCTTGCAAGGATACACTGCTCACAGCCTATAATAAAAGCCTTTAAAGGCTCTCCTCCTTCAACAGTAAGCTGATAGTTTGCTCCTGATGGCAAAAGAAATGACATATCCTTTTTTATGTGATATTCCATTTCGTTTACAGTTACTTTCAGACCACCATTGACTACGATAATTATTTCATCTCCAACCTCTGTATCGACCCTAATTTCTTCTCCTGGTACGCCCTCATAGAGATGCAATGACAAAAAATGATTTCCATCGGTATTTGGAGAAAAGACAACCTTTTTGTTTATGCCATTTTTTCTTTCGAAAGACAACTTGTTTAAATTTTTTAATCTTGGTAGCATTATTTCACACTTACTTTATAGAATAATTTGGTACCATGCACAAAAATCTGCAAACTTTTGTACCAGTGTTTTTAACAGTGTGAAATTCACCGGGCTTTACAAATATGAATGAACCCTCTGAAATTTTTGTTTCTTCATTTTCAGATATTACTGTTGCTTCTCCTTCGAGCAAAAACATCTCATGCTCAAAATCGTGTTCGTGTGCAGGGCTCTGGCCCTCTGGTTCAATAGTAATCATCCTCATTGCGAAATTTGGAGCGCCGTCTTCTGGCGTGATAAGCCATCTTATGCTTGCGCCCTTTGCGCCGTCTACATCCATTCTCTTGTTTTCGACTTCGAAAGCATTTCCAACCTTAGCCACATTAACCTCCTAAAATTTAGTATTTTAGTATATCATTTTTTAAAAAAGGCAGAACATACATTAGAAAATTTTTTTGCTGGACATCTGTTTTTGATGAGGTGCCAACAAGCTCCTCAAAGATGTTTTTATTATTTAATTTTTCTAATGTGATCTTTTTTGCTCCCAATAGATTTCTCATGTAATCTATTGTATCGTTCAGAGTGCCAAGCTCGTCTATCAATCCAAGCGATTTTGCCTTTGCTCCAGAAAAAACTCTTCCATCTGCAATGTTTTTTAGCTTGTCAAGTGGAATGTTGCGCCTTTTTGACACATCGTATAAGAATTGACCATATGCGTCTCCTATAAGCCCCATTAAATATTCTTTGTCCTGAGGGGTAAGAGATCTAAACATAGAACCTGTATCCTTATATTCACATGTTTTTAGAGTTTCTTCTTTTACGCCAATTTTTTTCATAAGATCGTGGATGTCTAATATATTTGAAATTACACCGATGCTGCCTGTGAGAGTTGATGGCAGGGCAAAAATTTTGTCTCCAGCTATAGATACATAATATCCTCCTGAGGCTGCCATGTCTCCCATGGATACGATAATAGGCCTTCCTGTGCTTTCTTTGTAATTCATCAGGGTGTTAAATATCTCCTGGCTTGCTCCGACAGAACCTCCTGGGCTATTTACCCTTAACAGTATTCCTCTTATATTCGGATCTGCCTTTGCTCTTCTTATTGCTGAGGATACCGATTCGCTCATCTGATCGTTTATTGTTCCGTTAATTTCAATATAGCCCACCTTTACGCCAGATGGCTTAACCTTTGCAGATATGAATCCCAAAGCAAATACAATTATTAAAATAACCAGAAAAGTAAAAGCTAAACTAAGTTTTTTAAACATCTTTCGTTTTCTTCATTCTTAATAGTCTCCCCTTTTGCTATCTTTTTCTGTTTCTCTCTTTTTAATGCTCTCTCTTTTATCGTACAGTCTTTTGCCCCTTGCAAGTCCTATCTGAATTTTTGCTCTCCCCCTCGTCCAGTAAAGTCTAAGCGCTACTATTGTCAGGCCCTTGCGTTTTACATTGTTATATAGACGAAATATCTCGCCCTTGTGCGCAAGAAGCTTCCTCTTCCTCTTTGGGTCAAGGTTGTAAACATTGCCTTGATCGTAGGATGATATATGAAAATCATATAACCAAAGCTCACCCTTTTCAACCTGGCAATACGAACCAGAAAACGAAGCCCTACCCAGGCGAAGTGACTTTACTTCCGTGCCTGCGAGTTCTATTCCAGCTTCCAGGGTTTCAAGGATTTCATATTCATATCGTGCTTTTCTGTTGTCTATTGTAGGCGAGAAATTGTTCATCTTATAGTTGATAGAGTTGCTAACCCTGAAGCGTATAATATTTTCTTATCCAGACTTTCAATTTGAGATTTTGCATAAATTAAGCGGCCTTTATTTTCACTTATTTGAGCAGAAACTCTTGCATAAGTGTCTATAAGGATAGGTTTTTTAAACTTTACAGTTAATTGAGCTGTTACTACGTTGTGCCCCAACTTGACTGCTGCCCAGGTGCTCAATTCATCCAATAGCGTTGATATTATACCGCCATGTACAATGTTGTCCCAACCCTGATGCTTTTTATGAAAGTGGAATGTTGTAAATACGCCTTCTTCATCCTGAGATATCTCAAGGTGTAAGCCCAATGGATTTGCCTTTCCGCAAGCAAAGCACCAGTCATCAGCTATTAGCATAATTTCCTTTCTTCAATAATAAATTAATTAAACAAAACTTATTTTTGTGCACCCCAGCTTCGACAATAGAGATACAACCGCTTTCCGCATGCACAACTCCTTCAAGGGGTACTTACGGCACCCGGTCTGACCGCTTACCGTTGCTACCTTCCGGTCCTGGCGGGGTTCACGGTAGCGCCGCCGCGTAAGGCCTTGCTATCGACATTGCACAAAACGGTGCTGCATTACATCCCTAAGCCTTAGCTGGGGGATTAGGCCCTGCTATGGCGGATTGCAGGTACAGGGCACCGCCAGCTCCCCGCTTAGCACATTAATATTCTAACATGAAGTTTAAATAAATATGTGTGTGATTTAAAGAACCTTAAATGCTAAAATATACATATATTTTTTTAGGAGAGTGGTAACTTAATTTGTCTATATTGAATTTAGATTTGCTGAAGATATTAATTGTAATCTTTTGTAACGTAATACTTCTAATTGCTTTGTTCTATCTAACCAAGAAAAAGAAGATTTTGTATTACAAAAAAGGCGGAATGCTCTTCTTAGGTTTTATGGGCGTTGCTGTAATCACAATGATGGATGAATTGACTTCAATCTTTTACGCTCCTGGTGAAGCATTTCACTTTATTGGTGAACACGCTGTTTTTTATCTTGTTTTCACATTTGCAATGGTGACTCTTTATTCTTTTTCCCTAACCGAGGTAGCTGAGATCCTTGAGAAAAATAATCTTAAAGGGGGTGGAGTATATAACTTTTCATATCTAGTCCTTGGCCAGACTTTTTCTTTTATTGCGGTTGCCTCTATAATAGTCGACTACATTACCACTGCAGCAATGTCAAGCGTTTCTGCGATAGATAACGTTCACTCACTTTTGGCGTTCCCTCACGAACTGAAGATAATTTTTGAGATATTTATAATTTTATTTATTGCCATTCTTAACTTGATAGGTATCAAAGAAAACGTTAAGGTAACGTATTCGATATTTGTAGCAGCAGCAGTCATTCTTGTGAACGTTGCTATACTTGGGATCTTTAACTTTAATGTAGGTTTGCCTTTTCTTGTTAATGCATATCAATATAGCTTAAAGGGAATATTTAATTCCAACCCAATAAGCTCTTATACTTCTATGACCTTTAATATGTCAGCTACCATACTTGCATTTTCTGGCATTGAGTCTGTTTTGCAGACTCACTCTCTTGTAGAAAACTGGAAAACTATTAAAAAGGCATACATTACTCTTGCTTTAACTGTCGGCATCATAATACCTCTGATAGGAACTCTTGCGCTTTCTCAGGTGCCCAACCCGCTTGATCACTCTGAAGACCTCATTACCTTTTTCTCTCGCATGCTTGGGGGTCTGCCTCTTGCGATAGTAGTTGTAATCTTAGCGGCTGTTACATTGATATTTGCTGTAAATACTGCCATGGTAGCATCGGTTGAGCTTTTGGACAGGGTTGCAGAAAAGTATAAGTTTTCACCTCTGACGGCGACAAATAGATTTGGTTCAGCTTATAGAATAATCATTATTATGTCTATTGCATTTATTTCGATAATTTTAATTACATCTGGAAATCAGCATACTGTCGCTCAGATGTATGCGATTGGCCTTGTTGCTACATTTGTAATTAATCTTTTTAACCTTATAGTATACAGGGCGTATAGGGGTAGGGAGGACGTAAAAGAATACTCGACAAGCATTATCATTAACAGCATCCTATTCATATTATTTCTTGGGAGCTTTATATTTTTGTTAAAGGACAAGCCTGATGGAGCTCTTTTGTGGCTGTCATCTTTAGTTGTCTTCCTAATATTTGGCACTATTATTATAAAACATAAAAATATAGACAGGGCTATGAAGGTTTCTACCGAAAAACCTGGGGATGTAATTAACTATGTCAAAGAAAACGATATGGCCAACATACACATCTATTTTAGAAGGCCTATGGAGCATAATTTAGAGAGGTCTGACGACTCGTCAAAGATCTTCATAACCTTTTTTATGTCAAGACAGAGTATTCCAAAGAGAGTTTCTAACAACCATTTTATTATTCCAGTGAACCATTTTTGGGGAGTTGATGGTGGTATAAACGGTTTGCTGGGCTTGCTGCAAGAGAGCTTTCCCGATAAGAGGATAGTAGTACATCTCGGCTGGCCAACTTCTTCATGGCTTGAGAGGGTTGCTATGGGCTTGAGGACATATCATATATTAAGGCTGCCAACTAATTACCCAAGATTTGAGTTTAAAATGGAATTTTTCCCGCAGAAAAAATCTATAAAAAAATAAAAAAATATTCTAACTGATTACTAAGGAAGATTAAAATCTAAACCTATAATAGAGGCCAGCGAATGTGCCTCTATCCAATGATGTATTGTCTGTTATTGAGTTTCTTATAACAAACGAAGTGAATTTCGAGAGCTGCAGGTCAGCTTGATAGGTGGCTTGAGGTTTTACGTCAAGCGTGTAGGTAATAGAGGTAGAAAGTTTTTTGTTCCAGGATTTGGATACTGTAATGTCTGGTTTCCCATCGATAGACATCCCAAACGATAAACGAGATAGTCCTAAGGCTTGCTTTATAGGCTCAAAAAGTATTCCCTGTGCTTGTGATACTGCTGTTATAGGGGTCATTGCTGCTACCGTGGAGGCATACGTTACTGGATTCTTTCCCGTGCCAATCAAGGTTATTATCTGAGATTCGCTTAACTCTGGCACCGATGAAAAAGAGAGCTTTGGATTGTCTATTTGCCCGCTTACCGTAAGATAAACCTTGTACTCCGATATGCTGCTTTGTGCCAAAATGTCTACCGTACGGCTTATGGGGGTATATTTTATGTGCCCTCTTGTGATTTGAAATGGTTGATCAAAGACAGAGATCCTTCCTGAAGTTATACTAAGGTCTGTAAATATAATTGGATTGTTTAATGTGCCCGAAACCTTCACATCTCCAGCAGGGTAGAGAGTGAAGAAATCATTTTGAAAGTCTACATTTTTACCAATGTTTATATTGAGATCGAGCTTTATATTTGGCAAGGCGGATGCTGTGCCCTCAGCAAGGCCCATATGACCCTTTGTGAGATTTATATTGCCCTTTAGCACAGGGTCAAATATGTTGCCGCCTAAATTCAAATAGAAATCTGCCAGGCCATTATAAGTTTTTCCAAGGTTGGCAGAAAAATTTTTCCCTAAAATGCTTATATCTAGATCCTTTGACTTACTGTTTATATGCCCATCCAAGCTTGCTATTCCACCATTCTCTATAAGATAGCCTGTCAAGTTTATTTCATCCCCGTCAAGTTTTGCGCTAAAATCTTTTAGTTTAACCTCTTTGCCACCTACGAGTATGGTCATATTGGGTATGTTTGCATTCCCATTTAAAGTTGGAGAGTCGAAGCTGCCTGATACTTGGAGGTTTATATTCCCCTCGCTTGATTTTATGGACATATTTTTGGGTAACAGAAAAGAAAGCAGGGCAATGCTTGAATTTGATATTGAAAGCTTTAGGTCGGTAGCTTCATTGCTTTTCAGGGCCTCTTTGTTCATCGGCAAAGTACCTTGGAGGTTTGCTATATGTCCATCATTTTCCAATGAAAGGTTGCTTACCTTGAGAAATGGATAGTCTAACGACACGTTCATTGATAATTTCCCACCGCTTTTACCATTGTAAGAGACATTATTTGATGTAAGATTTATGGTTCCTCTGGTGGCTGTTTCAGAATGGTAAAGACTAAAGGTAGAATCTGCAAGCAAGCTAAAACCCTCGGAATCTACAGGGTAGTTTTTAGTTTTTCCGCTAATGTCTATGTTAGGAGTAATGCGGCCAGAAAAATTCAGTTCTCCAGAATCCTTGTAGACAGAAGCGCTATCAACAAAAAATTCCTTGTTATCTCCATGAAAGCTTATCTGCGCATTTGAGAAGGAGTAAAAGTTTGAGTAGAAATTTTTTGCGCTTACCTCACCTTTCCAATTTCCATTATCATAGCTTACGTTAAATGAAGTAGTGCCTTTAAAGTTAACTATTGGCTGATATGGCTTTCTGCTGCTTAAAACGCTCTCATAAAAAGAAAGATATGATTCGGGAGACAATATTTTGGTCCCCTTGTTCAAATCCATAGAATATACCTGATATAGAATTTCATTTGAGGGAGGTTTTTCGAAGCCCCTTATTAGCGGAATATTATATAGAAATTTTAAATTTGGCTTTTTTATTAATTGTCCCCCTTCAAAAGTAAAGGGAGAAAGCTGATATAGGGCATCTATAGATATATTTTTCCCGCTTGCAATAAATTTTTGTAAGTTTCCCTGAATATGAGCATTGTTTTCTCCCGAAAATAAAGAAAAATTAAAATCTAAATCGCTAAAGTCTCTTGACGCAACCAAACCACTGCCTTTTAAAGAGGCGCCGTATCTGGTAAGCATTGAGAAGTCAACCTTTGAACTCAAGCCAGCAGCTGTGGAATATTTTAAGTTAAATTTTGCGAAGCCATTTTCTACGTTTAGAAAGTCCTTGAGGTTTAATCTTATATCTGATGAAACAGTACTTTTTATTATGTTTCCAGAAAATTCTCCTGAGCCTATGGTCCCTGAAAAGGCTATTGGATTGTTTGATAGGTTAAATATTGAATTAAAAGGAATATTTCTATTATTGAAAGGCAAACTTCCCTGAATTTGGGCAAGTTCTCCCTGTTTGTGCAAGGTAAAGCCTACATTTCTATAATTTCCTACAAATGCAACGTTGTCACCACTTGTGGCATATCCTCCAGATATAGGATAACCAAAAAAGCTGGCATCTAAGCTGCCATGTGAAGAATGTCCATCTGTCTTAATGTCTCCGACTACATCCTTTAGCTCAATGCCATTAAATGACATGCTTGGAGTATTAAATTTGCCATAAAAATAGGGTGATTTGACGCTCTCGGTGTATAGGTATGCGCTCACAGTTGAGTTTATCTGGGTCAAAGGATAACTTGGCAAAAATATTTGCGCTTTGCCATCAGATTCCACATTGTATGTCAGGCTTATCTTTATCGGTCCGTAGTCTGAATTTGATGAAGAATAGTTTAGGTTTAAGTTTGGATAATCAAGATATAAATCAACGGGACCGCTAAAGTTTTTTCCATCAATGCTTGTCGTTATGTTGTCTGATGATATATAAATATTTGTAAGAGGCTTATCTTTATCTAATACGAAGCTCCCCCTTGCTGATACTTTTCCTGATTTTACAGATATTCTTTTATCAAGGCTAATAAACTGCAATAATTCTTTGGCTTCTATATTTTTCCCGCTGAATAGAAACTCTTTTTTATCAGGCTCAATCTTTACCGTGCAATTTATATCCCCATAATTAGAGCTTGATACCGTATTAAGATTTAATTCGCTATTTTGTACGACTCCAAACGCATTTAGAGGAAGCGTAATTGTGCTGTTTTCTATGACTAAAGTAGAATCATAGGCATCTAATATAAAGTTTGCAGGTGGAGCCCCCTCTTTTGGGGCAAATGCCTTTTCGATATCTTCTGGCAACGAAAAACCTTTGTTTTTTGTAAATATCATATTTAATGAGGCATTATAGAGTTTTACTTCAGTTGGGGTAATCTTGAATGGCAGTAGAGAAATAGAAAGCCCCACATAGACTTTTTTTGCTTTAAAGTCGTTTCCAATGCTCGCATTATAAACTGTAATTCCATTTATGCCGATTTCAGCAGATTGGAAGCTTGTGCCTTCTGGCAAATTTGAACTTATTATGGGATATATGTATGTCTTTTTTATATTATCAAGGTTTAGAAAAAGAACTGAAAATATTGCTATTAATATAAAAACAACAATGAAAGTTGCCTTAAAATATTTTAGTGCCATTTGAAGTCAGAGGGTTTAAGATTTTTTATGAAATCTTTAAATTTTTTGGTTTCCTCCTCCTCATCATTAATGTCCTTTTTGGTAAAACTTACTGATGAAGTTTCGAAGAGATCTCTTTTGACGTATATAGGAGCAAAAACTCTTACTGCAATAGCGATAGAGTCTGATGGTCTACAATCTAAATATTCCTCTTTGCCGCCTTGAGAGACCACTAATTGCGCGTAGAAAACGCCATCTTTTAGTGATTCTATAATTACTTTTACTACGTTTAAATTAAATATCTGAATAATATCGCTTATAAGGTCGTACGCAATGGGCCTGGGCGGTTTTATCTTTTCTATTGCCATAGCGATTGCGCCAGCCTCAAAAGGACCTACCCATATTGGCAAAACTCTATCTGAGTCGATTTCTTTTAAGACTACGACTGTTTGATTATTTGTTGGATCAATTGTTATGCCTAAGACTCTAACCTCTACAAGTTCTGTGGCCAATTTTTTCCCCTCTGCTTATTCCCTTTAATTTCACGTAAGGATTGCCAAGCACATCATCGAATAAAACCTTAATAAACGCCCTCTCCATAATTTTTGGATGAGGAAGGATTAAATTAGGTCTGTCTAATTTATAAGAGCATCCTATTATCTCTTCCATACTGTTTTTGTCCATACAATAATTATAACTTAATATATCAATGTCAATAACCCTTGGCCCATATCTAAACGTCTGAAATCTTCCTATTGCTTTTTCGATACGCTTACATAAGAAAAGAAGATCTTCAGGAGAAAGCTTTGTCTTGATAACTATTAAACAATTTGTAAAATATGGCTGGTCGGCAACTTCAAGCGGATCTGTCGTGTAGGTGCTCGAAACCTTAACTATTTCACAGCAACTTTGTTTCAAATATCCTATTGCTTTGGTTAAATATTCTATTCTATAGCCGATGTTTGAGCCAAGAGACAAAAATGAAAATGGCATTTAAATGGTTGCTTTTCTCACTTCTTCTGCCATATCGCAAGACAATCTTACTTCTTTAGGATCATGAACTCGAAGTGCGTGAACGCCTTTGTATACGCATATGCTTGATATACTGATAGTCGCAGGCAGCCTCTCTTCAGTGGGCACGCCTTTTGAAACGGCTCCAGTAAAACTCTTTCTGGATGGGCCTAATAAATGAAGAAAATCTTCCTTTAAAAACCTCTCATAGTTTGCGCATAGCTTTAAGTTATCTTCTAAATTTTTTCCAAATCCAAGTCCTACATCTAAAAGTATATTTTCTTTTGTAAAACCAGCGTCTAAAGCCTGATTCGCCTGGTTAAATAAAAAATCTGAAATTTCGCTAAAAATATCGTTGTATTCAGGACTTATCTGCATCTCTTTAGGATTTTTTTTCATGTGCATTATGACTATACCGGGTTTTGGGTTAAATGACGAAATTGTCTCTAACATACCCTCAGATCTTAGCCCGAAAATATCATTTATTATAATTGCCCCCTCTTCAAGGACAATTTTTGCCACTTCTGGTTTGTAGGTATCTACCGAAACGCTTATGCCATTCTTAACGAGGTCCTTCAGAACCGGTAAGATTCTTTTTATTTCAACTTCTAACGGAGTAGGATCTGTAAATGGCTTTGTAGATTCTCCGCCAAGATCTATTATATCTGCTCCATCTTCAACCATTTTAAAAGCCCTTTTTATGGCCATGTCAGGGCCGTCCCACTTACCGCCATCATAGAAGGAATCTGGCGTGACGTTTAGAATGCCAAAGATAATAGTCTTATTTAATTTAAAACTCTTATCCCGCGCCTTGAACATCAGATAATTCTGCCGAATATCAAGCTAAGCACTTCAGACCTTGTGGACGAAGAAGCCTTAAATGCCCCTCTTAGCGCAGATGTAACCGTATTGTGTCCCGGCTTTCTTACGCCTCGCATGCTCATACAAAGATGTTCTGCCTCTACCACGGCTGCAACGCCCAAAGGATCGAGACCCTTCATTATGGTGTTGGCTATATCAGAAGTTAATCTCTCCTGAAGTTGGGGTTTTTTTGAGAGTATGTCAACCACTCTGGCAATCTTGGAAAGCCCTACCACTCTGCCGTCTTTTGGGAGATATGCCACATGTGCCTTCCCAATAAAGGGAATCAAGTGGTGTTCGCACACAGAATAAAAAGGAATATCCCTTATAAGCACCATTTCATCTGTGTTCTCGTGATATTCTACGTTAAGCACTGACATAGGGTCTTCGTTTATACCTGAAAAAATCTCCTCATACATTCTTGCTATTCTATCTGGGGTTTCTTTGAGTCCTTCTCGCTCTGGGTTTTCTCCAACTGCTACCAATATGTCATATACTGCTTTTTTTATCTTTTCATGATCCATTTTATCTCCTTAGGAAAACTACAAGATTTTGAATTCTAATATATTCTAATATTTCTTAACCTTTTTATCCTCTCTTCGAAAGGCGGATGTGTGCTGAATAGATTAGCTAAAGCGTCACCCTTCAGAGGATTCATTATATACATGTGAGAAATAGCAGGTGAGGTGTCTGATGGCACTAATTCAACCCCTCTGTGCAATTTCTCCAGGGCATCAGCTAACGCGTCTGGATCGCGCGATAACTTTGCTCCTTCCTCATCTGCAAGAAACTCTCTTGACCTTGATATAGCGAATTGGATAAGCATTGCGGCTATTGGCGCAAGGATTAGCATTAATATTCCTCCTACAAGAGATAGTGGGCTGTTGTTATCATCTCTGTCTGAGTTTGTGCCAAATATCATAGCCCATCGAGCCATATCGGCTACAAAGGTTATGGTGGAGGCCAGTACGGCCGCTAAGCTGGATATTAGAATATCCCTGTGCTTAACGTGACCCATTTCATGTCCTAAAACTCCCTTTAACTCCCTTGGGCTAAGTATTTTAAGAATGCCGCTGGTAACAGCTACTGCTGCATGTTCTGGATCTCTGCCTGTTGCAAAAGCGTTAGGCGATGGATCGTCGGTGATATATATTTTCGGCTTTGGCAAATTGGCCCTATATGAAAGTTCTTCGACTATATCGTGAAGAATTGGCATCTCTTCCCTGGTAACCTCTCTTGCTCTTGTCATCTTAAGGACTATTTTGTCTGAGAACCAGTATGAAACAAAATTCATACCCAATGCGATAATAAAGGCTATCACAAGACCGCTTTGCCCGCCTATGAGGCCTCCCATGCTTATTAAGATTACGCTTAGCAATCCAAGGAGTAAAAATGTTTTAATTTGATCTCCCATTGGTTTTTACCTCCTTTATATATGGATTTACCCAATTGTCAATTGTGCTTATATTTGTTTCTCCTACATCAACGTCTTTTACAACCCCCTCTGGGTCGACAAAGACCAATGTGGGGATTGATGTGATCCCATAAAGTCTTGAAACATCTCCATTTTTATCGGAGAGTATAGGAAATGACATTGGATAGTCGCTAATGAATTTCAAAATTCTACTATTTTCATCTTCTACATTTATGCCAAATACTAATACATTTTCTTTGAATGATTTATATAGAGTGTTGATTTGTGGCATTTCAACTCTGCAGTGAGGACACCATGTCGCCCAAAAAACTAACAAGACGGGTTTGCCTCTGTATTGTGATAAGTTTACTTCAAAACCAGCTATATCCTTTAGTGTAAAATTCGGAGCTCTCTTGCCTATAAGCTGAGTTGCACCTTCGTTTTTTGTAACTTCTTTGTGCTCAGCCTTCTGACCACATCCAGATAAAGCTAAAATTCCAATCATCATCAAGGTGAAAAAAACGTATTTCAAAGCAAAATATCTCCTAAATTTCATTTATTATATTTTAACAAGAAAATATACTTTTTTCAAATTAAAATTAGATTATATTGAACGATCTTATTTTTACTAAGCTACATTTGATAAGACGAAAATTTTGATCTATTGAGAGAGTTTAGTATTAAAATGATTTATAAGTCTTAATACGAGGTATTAAATGTACTTTTTTAAGAACAAAAGAAATTTTTTGATAATTGTTGTCGTTTTGCTTATGGCGGGGCTATTTCTTTATAGAACTTTTGGAACGCACAGAACCAATTCATACCAGAATAACAGCAATTATTCTGAAAATTCCAATAGCAGCAGCTATCCTAAAAATTCTTATAACAATTACAACGATTCATATAGTGACAGTTTTAAAAATATTGAGGTTAGTGGCGCTATCTACAATTTGAAGTTTAGAACCTCTAAGAGAGGCAATGAATATACCACTTTTAAGGTAAAGACAGAAGACAATAAAATCTATAATTGCTATTCTCCAAAATGGCTATCTATCAAAAATAACGAAGTATTAAAAGTAAGCGGAAAGTATTTTGAGACCAAGCATGTTGGAAGATACACCTTCTACAATGAGATTGATGTGGAAAATTTTAGCTCTATTAAGTGACAACATTTATATTTTTTTGTGTTTTAAGTTATTAAATAGTATAATTATTTAAAGGATTTTAGAATTAATGTTGTGCAACAAATGATCTTTTGGCAAAATTTTAACTCAATTGTTAGATGTTATTAAATAAAAGGGGGTATTATGAAAAAGCTTTTCTCGATTTTTAGCCTTGTATTGATATTTTTATTTTCAGGTTTCAACGTTTCTAATTCTTTGGCTGCCGTTAGGTGGTATTACATTTCTTCAAACAATTATTCTGTTTCTTATCTTGATACGTATAGTTTGATTCTGGAAAAGAATAATTTTTTTGAAGAATATGACGTATGGGTAAAGGATGTATTTAATAAAGATTATTATGAGCTCAATCATTATCTATATCGTATTTATCCAAATAATGGTCCCAAACAGGTAAGATAATTAGAAAAGATATCCTGTGACAGTGAAAACAATATTCTTTACGACTCTGATTTTGGCGCAAAACTGCCCTGGGTAGACGTTACCTCACAAGACAATCAAGCACAAATTCTTAATAGGGTCACGAAGTATTTTACAGACAGTGATTCGACTTATAAAAATCAGCACTTAATTGTCAGCAAATACTTTATACAGATACATAACCCATGGCGCTAAATATATACTCTTGTTCAACTTATAAAATTCCCTAGATAATGCCTTAATAGTTGTAGTAAAATCAAGTTATGGAATTCAGAGGAAAAATTTTTTCAATATATTCTTTTTACATAGCTGAAGAAATAAACCTTGCCCTTGCGCAAAACCTTCTTAACGCTTCAAAAAGGGTGGATTTTAGGAGATCGAAATCTACTCCTAAAAGGTTGAAATATGAAACCTCTCCCCTAACTGTTAACTTGGAAATGCCGTTTGACTTTGATATTATTGATGACTTTTATCCCTCCAATGCGAATCTAAAGATTTTTGATTTTGGGGCAGTTTCCATTTCACTCCTGTGGAATGGCAAAACTGAATTTGTGAACTTAAAAGATATTTCATCAGATCTATTTGATAGCGACCTTGAAGAGAGAGTCTGCAGCTATGTATCTGGGTTGAAAAGTTCTTTAAATAAGACCCTGAAGAAGCCCTTTGAAGAGCTAATATATGAAGACTACATAGTGTTTCAGACAGACGATGTTGAAATTGAACCGTCCTTATTCCTTAAAAAAAACAAAGAAATTTTAGGCCATATACTTAGGATGGAGAAGTCCAATCTATCACAGATGGAGATAGAAGAGGCTACACAGATAGTGCATAGTTATTATGAATTTGATATGGTGATAATCGATTACAATGCCTCATTTGTTGTGGACACTGACTATGAAGACATCCTGGAGATAATTGAATTCTCTCAAGTTGAACTGGCTCAAATTAGGGCGTTGGATAGAATGCTGGACAAAAATTTAGATTATTTTGAGTCCATTCTTGAAAAAAGATCAGTTTTTCTGCCTCCAATTAGAGGTATAAGTCTCTTTTTCTTGAACGTTTCGCTTAATAGAGAAAGGCTCGACAATGCCTTGAAGCTGATAGGGGACTTGTATCTTGCAAGGATCTACAGATCGCTTGGTTTGAAGCTACATGTATCAGACTGGGAAAACTCGCTTGAAAGAAATTTGAAAACCCTTTCAGAAATATATCAGTTATTAAGAGAAGATTTTTTCCAAAAGATTGCGAACTTTCTTGAAATTACTATTATTCTTTTAATCTTGATAGAGATAATATTAGGCTTATTGAGGTTTTTGTAGCAAACAATTCTGTTAAAAAAGAGGCCATGAAGTAAGTTTTACCTTCATGGCCGTGCTGTGGGGGGAACCCAGAGAATATTATATCAAAAAATTTTGAGTTTTAAATAATTATGTGCAAATTTTTTATAAGCTTTGCTTATATATGAAATTGTGGCTTCTTTTATGCTACTTTATAAAAACTTGCTATAAGTTAGCAAATATCTAAGGCTTTGATTCTGGAAATATATTATAAAACATCAAGGCAACGCCACCCAAGAAATTTATAACAAAGTGAGCTATCATAGGGGCTAATATTGATCCCTGTTGCAAGTAAAGTATTCCTAAGATATATCCAACTCCTGAGATATATATTGCATAAAAAAGGCCCTTAATGTTTATTTCTGGCGTGTGTAAAATTCCAAAGAAAATGGACGCAATATATATCCCAAGAAAATTCTGCATTAATCCTCTAAAAAACATTTCTTCACAAAAAGCGCTGAGCAATGAAATATAAAATATCTCTACTATATTAACCCGTTTAAAGATATTAATAGAGAGGGCTTGGCTTATCTTTTCTGCAAATAAAAAAACTTTTGAGACGTAGAATCCCAGTAAAAAAATTAACGTTCCGACCAATATTGATGTAAATATGCCCTGCGTATCTATATAAAAGTCAGGCATCTGCTGAAACGTTTCTAAAATAAAAATTGATATTGCTACAAGAAAAAGTTCTCCTATGGTAGAGAATAAGAGAAATCTATCCTTCATAGCAGCTTTTTTGATATTTCTTTTAGGTCTTTTCTTATTTTTTCTTTTCTTAAGCCGTATTCTATTCCATCAACCAGCGCAATATAACTTGCTTCAATAATATTGCTTGATACCCCAAGGGTTGTCCATGTCTCATCTGAGTCTGTGTGGTCTATTAGAACCCTTACTCCTGCTCCTGTGCCTGAGCTCCCTCCAAGAACACGAACTCTATAATCAGATAGATGTATTCTTTCAAGAGATGGAAAGTGGCTGTAGAGCGCCGATCTAAGCGCTTTGTCCATTGCGTTTACAGGACCGTTTCCGTCTCCAACGCTATGGCTTATTTTGCCTTCGACGATTAATTTTATTACTGCCTCTGCATAGATCTCTTTTAGCCTTTCGTTGTATTCTACAGTAGTTTTCCAGTATATTAAGTCAAAGAGCTCATTCCTTGTACACAGACCCTTCCATAAAAGTATCTCAAAAGATGCTTCAGCGGCTTCAAATTGATAGCCTTGATTTTCAAGCTCTTTTATGGAAGAGAGTATCTTCCTTGTTTCTGGCCTATTTTTATTTAAATCTATTCCCATCTCTTTAGCCTTGAATATTATATTGCTTGTGCCAGAAAGCTCTGAAATTACCACCCTTCTCTTGTTCCCTATTATTTCTGGGTTTATGTGCTCGTATGTTTTTGGATTTGTCAGGACGGCGCTTACGTGTATGCCTCCTTTGTGAGCAAAAACCGATTTCCCTACGAATGGCTGATGATCGTTTGGCGTTATGTTGGCTATTTCATCTATAAATCTGGAAAGAGGAGTTAGGGCTTTTAGCTTTTCCTCATCAAAGAGGGGGGTGTTCATTTTTAGCTGCAAAATAGGTATTAAAGAACACAGATTCGCATTGCCTGCTCTTTCTCCAAAACCATTAATAGTACCCTGAACCTGGATTATTCCTTCTTGAACAGCCGCAATTGAGTTGGCCACAGCAAGCTCGCTATCGTTGTGGCAGTGTATGCCAAGCGCTACATTTTTGCCTAAGTAAGATTTTACTTCCCTTATTATGTCTCGAATCTCATCTGGCAGGGTGCCACCGTTTGTGTCAGCTAAGACTATCCTTTTTGCTTTTGCGTCCTTTGCCCTTTTTAATACAGCAAGCGCATATTCTTTGTTATTCTTAAAACCATCGAAAAAATGCTCTGCGTCAAAAAATACTGATTTGCCCTTTGAATTTAGATATGATATGGTGTCGAAAACCATATTTAAGTTTTCTTCAAGATTAGTCTTCAATGCCTCTTTTACGTGCAGATCCCAAGACTTTCCAAATATCGTGATAACGCTTGTATTGGCATTCAGTAGCGATATTACATTTTTGTCATCTTCTGGTAGGGCATTTACCCTTCTCGTCGATCCAAACGCTGTAAGCTTAGAAAAATTTAACTTTATATCCTTTACGTGTTCAAAAAATTTTTCGTCTTTAGGATTGGACCCTGGCCAACCTGCTTCTATGTAGTCTATTCCAAAGTCGTCTAACTTTTTGACTATCTTTAATTTATCTTCTAAGGTTAGAGATATGCCCTCTCTCTGGGCTCCGTCTCTTAGGGTAGTGTCATAAAGCTCTATTTTTCTTGATAACTTTTTCATAATTATGTCTCAGATAAAATTTTGCCGATTTCTAAGCACTTTTTTACTTCTTCTGGTTTTAGGGAAAACCTTGTTTCAATTTTTTCTATAACCTCTACTCCAAGCGGTTTCATGGCTTCTTCTATTTCTTTTACTGCGCCGCCCGACCAACCATAAGAGCCAAATACGGCTGCCTTTTTGCCCTTTAATTTTAGAAGTCTCATCAGCCTTAACAGTGGCAATATGTTTGGAAATACGCCGTTGTAAACCGTGGGCGAACCTACTGCAAAGGCTTTAGAGGTCATGATCTCTCCCATAATAACAGAGACCGGATCCTCTCTAAGGTCAAATACCTTTACTTCACAGTCTGAGCACCCTGCTCCCTCAGAGATTAACTTTGCCATCTTTTCTGTAGTGTGCCACATAGATGTGTAAACTATCACTACCTTGTTCTCTGTAGGGTCATTTATTAATTTTTCTGTAGTGTCGAATATATATTTGATGTCTTCTGGCCTTCTGTAAAATGGTCCATGTGCTGGGAATATTATTGTGGGGTTTAGCGACTTATAGTATTCGAGAGCCTTTTTTGTGAGGGATTCGAAAGGCCTCATTAAGAACGCGAAATAATCTCTGATAAATGGATATATATCTGATTGTGTTTGATCGTAGAATGGTTTTGATAGCGATATGAGGCAGCCAAAGAAGTCTGAGGTAAAGAGCCACCCCTTTTCTGGGATATATAGACTGGTAGTATCAGGCCAGTGGGTCATTGGCATTGATTTTAAGTTTAGAGTTTTTTCTCCAATCGATAGGCTTTCCCCTGATTTTAAAACTAAAACTCTTGAATCATCAAGATCTGGCAAAAAGTTTTTTATAAACTCATAATTCTTTTCAAGACATACAACTTTCATATTTTTAAATTCTTTGAGATATTCAATGATAGAGCCTGCATGATCTGGCTCTGTATGTAAAGATATAAGGTAATCTACCTCTTTGCCTTGAGTTATTTCTTTTATTTTACAGATGGACTCTTTTCCGTAGCACTCTTTCACGCTGTCTATAACTGCTATCTTTTCGTCTAAGATGAGAAAAGAGTTATACTTGTTCCCTTGAGGGGTATATACCCCGTGAAAATCTCTTATTTCCCAATCTAAAGCGCCTACATCATATAATGAATCTGCTAATTTACAATTCATATCTCTTCCTCCTGTTTAGTTATCTCCTATAGAATATTATTGGTTTGTTTCGAATGCTCTGAGATGGCACTATTTCTGGATAGCCTACTATTATAGGCGCTACTGCACTGTATTCTGTGGATACCTTGAATTTATTTTTTGTTTCTTCTAGATCCATATATTCTCTTGCAAACCCTATCCAGCAAGTTCCAAGGTCTATCGAATGAGCTTCAAGCATAAGATTTTGGGCAGCAAGGGCTGTGTCCTCTTTTGAATAAAGCCCATTATCCTTTGCATAAATAGTTATTAAAACGGGCGCATTGTAAAATATGTTGAAATCATCCTTTTCTAAAACGCCCCTGTATTTTTCCAACGCAGGGAAATTCGTCATATTTTCTAAAAGCAACTTTTTTGAGTTATCTGATATGGTTTGTAGAACTGCCTTGTCCTGAATTACTACGAAAGCCCACGGTTGTGAATTCATAGCGCTTGGCGCCCACATGGCAGCCTCGATTAATCGATCTATTTTTTCAGATTCAACCGTAATATCCTTAAATTTTCTAACAGACCTTCTTGACTTGATAATTTCAAGTATGCTCATAGATTACCTCCTTAAAAATTAGCTAATAATCTATTTTATACGAAATTTGATAATAATAAAAATCTAAAAAATTTTTAAAGATTTTTGTACGTTTAGAATGCTGACAGATAAGATTTTCAAAAAAAGCTCTTGCCAGCATGTGCTCAAGTATATAACTATGCTGCCGACAAGAGCCTAAATAAATTTTGCTATATTTTAAATTTTGAAGTTTTATCGTTTAGTTTCTCTACATGAACGCTTAGGTTCTTTGAGATGTTTTCCACGTCCTCCATCATAGAACTCAATTCCTTTGAAAGAGCGGACTCTTCGTTCGCAGCAATGGAGCCATCTTTTGCAATTACTGATAGCCCATCGATATCTTTTTTCAATTCTGATGTAGAGGCGTTCATCTCTTGAGCGCTTGCAGTATATTCTTCCGAAAGGGCTGCAAGGTTGCTGATATTTGTTTCTATACTTCTAATGTCTTCTTCTACCTTTGTTACGTTGTTTTGGGCTGATTGTATCTCTTTAAGAAGTCTGTCAATGTTTGAGCTGATTTGCTCAAAGGCTTCTCTTGAGTCCTTCGTTATGGTTCTGCCCTTTTTTACCTCTTCAAGAGTAGTTTTCATTGCTTCTGAAGCCAAGGTCGTTTCCTGCTTGGTTTGCTCTATAAGCTCTCCAATATTTTTGGCAGCCTTTTGGGATTCTTCGGCTAATTTTCTAACCTCGTCTGCAACTACTGCGAATCCTCTTCCTGCATCGCCAGCTCGTGCTGCCTCTATTGCCGCATTTAAAGCCAAGAGGTTTGTCTGTTCAGAGATCTGAGATATGATGTCTACTATTTTTACTATATCATTTGATCTTTCTGATAGGGATATTATTGTCTTCGATAGATCTTCGACAGAGTTCAATATCTGCAAAGAGGAAGAATCGTTTCGCTCTATCAACAAAGATCCCATTTTGGACTTCTCTTCAGCTTCTGATGCAAGAGAACCTACTCCTCTGGTGGTCTTAAGGAGGATTTGTGCGTTTTCTGAAATTTTGCCCATTTTGTCAGCAACGCTTGATGCAGAGTTTGCCTGATCTTCTGCGCCTTTTGCTATTGACTCTATGGCTCCCAATAAGATGGTTACATGATTGTTTAGCTTTTCTAATGTAGCGCTTAGCTCTTCAGAATTTTGAGCTGTCTTGTCGGCATAGCTTGAGCTCTCGCTTGACGCGTATTTTGCGTCTGACGAAAGATTTGACAGCTTGTTAGAGGCTTGGGACAGATCGTCAAGTACAGCTTTTATATCGTGCAGAATCTCAGAGAAGTTATCTCTAAGCTTTAGAGATGCCTGGGCAATTTGCCCTATCTCATCTCTTGATGACACGCTTATATCAGAGCACAGATCTCCAGTAGAAAGGCAATCTATATCAGTCTTTGCTTTTGAAAGCGGCCTTATTAATATAAACTCTATTCCTGCACCGATTATCAGAAACCCTATCAGGAGACAAAGAATAATTGTAATTATTTGAACTATTAGCGAGTTATATATTGGACCGTCTATAAGCGATGGTGGATACGAGAGAACATAAGAGCCTACCACCTTATTATTTGAATCTTTAAGAGGGATCACTACATTGTAGTAATCATTTCCAAGAAAGTTAAATCTTTGGATAAAACTTTCGCCCTTTGTTAGCTTGTCATAAATATTTTGGGGGATTTTTTGATTTTTGACATCTTTATTTAAAGTTGATGCGACAATGTCTTGGCCAAACGTGAACGTTGCATCAATATTTAATAATTTTTTCATCTCGCTTGCCAGCCTGTTTGAGTCGAAAATCGTATACCCTGCGCTCACTGTGCCTATAACGTTACCGTTACTATCCTTGACTGGCGATCCTGCACGAATAGAGAGCTTGACTACCTTTCCTTCCTCAATGCCAACGGTATTTTCTCCCTTGAGTGCCTTTTGAACGTTTATTTGATTTGCTATAGAATCTCCAATTGGCGTGTTAAGAGAATGTGCTCTTATGATGACGTCTCCTTTGTTGTCTGTTACCACAATGTAGAGGTCTTTGTATTCCTTTATATATGGGACAAGTACGTTTTTCAATAGATCGAAATTCTTCGTTTCTACTCCTTTTACCACGCTCTCCTTATCTGAGAGCAGTTTTGCCATATCTTTAGATCTAGATGTATATCCCTGCAAAAGTTCATTTGAGGCGTCCATTGCATAATGAAGTTTCTCTTGGGCGCTTTTGTGCCCGTTTTCAAAAAGCTGAAATGAAGTAAGAGTTATAAGAGCAACGCCGAATATAAAGAAACTAAGAAAAGTAATTGCTAAAAGCTTTTTCCTCAAGGACCAATTCTTAATAATATTCATAAAATAATTCTCCCCTAAAATAAAAATAATATACAATATTTTATCACTAAAAAATTAGTAATTTCTAATCTAATTTTGTTTTTAAATTAGAAAAATTTATTATTTCATGTGTATTATTTATTATTTTGATTAATAAATTTTATAGGCTCCCCATACTGGTCAATGTGTCCATCCCGCCTCTGGTATTGTAAACAAGAGTAATTTTTATTCTATCTGTTTTTAATAGCTTTTTTAGATCGTCAAATATTTTTTTTGTGGCTGCTTCCTGGTATATTCCTACATTTCTGAATGATATCAGATAGTATTTCAGGCTTTTCAGCTCTACACAAAACCCGCCATCAGGAAAATATTCAATAATCAATTTTCCTATATCAGGCAGTCCGCTAAATGGGCAAACAGCACTAAATTCATTTGTTTCAATCTTTATATATTCTTCAGCCATAAACTCGAATCCTTCCAGAAAATCTGGCATAATATAGGATTCATCTTTAAATTCAAATATTTTTCCGCTAGCCTCTGGCATAAACACTCCTTTTCTATCATCATTTTATATTTAATAATAAATACTTCTTATCAACGATTTTAAAATACTTTGCTAAACTAAATATCAATTGATAATTATAGATTATAATAGTGTAGAATTAATATTGTCGCAATTTTCTGTCAATTTTTAAGATTTAGTTTATACTATTTCAAAATAAATTGGAGGAGACCATGGGTAGTAAGAGGGTGTATAGTATTTGCGCTATGTGTACTGGAAGGTGCCCCATAGTGGTTGATGTGGAAGACAATGAGGTTGAACATATCTGGGGCAACCCCTATCTTTTGGGTGGATATAACCTTTGTCCACGAGGGGCTGCAGGAAAAACCCTGTTAAATGATTCTGAAAGGCCAAAAACTCCTTTGATTCGCGATGGAGAAAGGGGTTCGGGAAAATGGAGAAGCGTTTCTTGGGACGAGGCATTGGATTATGTTGCAGATAATTTGAAAAAAGTGATCGATAATTATGGAGCAAAGAGCGTAGTTCTTTCCGATAGAGGGGGCGCTATTACTGAGTTTGAGAAGGCATTCATAGCTGCAATTGGATCTCCGAATTATTTCAATCATCACGCAACATGCTCTAACTCTATACACAATGCTCATCTCTCGGTAGCAGGCCTTGCAAGAAATGGTGTGACTTATGATTATAAAAATGCAAAATACTTAGTCAGTTTTGGCAGAAATTTACTGGAGTCTCTTGTCACAGGAGAGGCAAAAAATGTTATAGATATGATAGAAAATGGCGGAAAACTTGTACAGGTCGACGTTAGATGGAACTACACAGCTGCAAAAGCAGATAGATTTTTTATGATAAATCCTGGTACGGATTATGCTTTGGCTTTAGCTTTAATTCATGTAATCATAAGGGATTCTCTTTACGATGTCGATTTTGTACAAAGATGGACTGTAGGTTTTGATGAGCTTTCAAACTTTGTGAAGCCCTATACCCCAGAATTTGCTGAAAAGGAGACAGGGATATCTGCAGCCGATATTGTAAAACTGGCTCACGATGTAGGAAATGCGAAGCCTTCAGTTATATTTCATTTGGGCTGGATGACTGCCTGGTATTCAAATGACTTCTACCTCAGGCGCGCTATCTGTTCTCTTAACGCTTTGCTCGGGACATATGAGGCAAAGGGTGGTTTGATTATAAATAAGGGCCCAGGTTCCTTGGGCAAGCCCTTAAAGTCATTGTTATCTCAAATTCCAAAGTCAAATGAGCCAAGATTTGATGGATGCGGGACAAAGTATCCTCATCTTAGCGGACAATGGGGTCTTGCTCAAGAGTTGGCAAGCGTGCTGCTTACAGACGAGCCATACCCCGTTAGAGCCTATATTGCCTTCAGGCACGATCCTCTTGCATCTCTTCCCGATCCGGACTATATTAGAAGTGCTTATAAAAAATTGGACCTATTAGTTTCGATCGACATAAATTTTAGTGAAACAGGATGGTTTTCCGATGTGATACTCCCAGAAGATACATATCTTGAGAGAACAGATCATGTGATAGCTCGAAACGGCTCTAAGCCAGGCTATATCCTTAGGCAGGCTGCTGTTCAAAGAAGATTTGACACCAGGCCAAGGTCGTGGATATTTAAAGAGCTTGCGAATAGGCTTGGAGTGGGTCAATATTTTCCATATAACAATATTGAAGAGCTTATCGCCTGGCAGCTTGATGGAACTGGTTACAGTTTGGAAGATTTTAATGAAAAGGGCTATATAGATCTGGTAGATAAGCCTATAATGTGGGATAGGGTTGATGGCCTAAAGTTTAAAACCCCTTCTGGTAAGATAGAATTTATCTCCAAAAAGTTAGAGGACGTTGGAGTCCCTTCATTTATTCCTTATGAAAAGCCGATAGAATTAAAACCTGGCAGATTTAGATTAGTCACTAGTAAATGTGCGCTCCATACCCAAGGGAGAACCACTTCAAACAACAAATTGCTGAATGAATACGTTAGTGAAAATCATATATATATACATGAAGATAGGGCAAACGAGCTTGGCATAAAGGAAGGCGATCTGCTTGAAGTAGAAAATGAGGGAGAAAAGCAGCATATTAAATCAAAATTGACAAAATATATACACCCAGACGTAGCTTTTATGCTTCATGGATTTGGGGATGATGTACCTCTCAGAACCAGATCGTATGGCAGGGGCGCGTCTGATATTAGACTCCAAAAAGGGCTTGCTAAGGTCGCAATTGGTGGCAACTGTCCATATACAGAATGTACAGTTTCTATTAAGAAGATTAAATGATTTTGTGAGCAAAAAATATAAGTTTTTTGTTATATAAAAAAATTTTGGAGGAGTAATGTGGGAAAATATTATATATTTCAAGATCAGAAAAGGTGTATAGGATGTTATGCTTGCGAGCTTCATTGCAAGACCAAAAATAACGCTCCAGAAGGCGCCAAGCTTTGCAGGATAGTGCCTACGGGTCCCCAGGTGGTAAAGGGAGTCCCAAGGATGCACTTTGTGTTTATGCCCTGCTTTCACTGTGAAAAGCCATGGTGCGTGTACGCCTGTCCCACTGGGGCGATGATAAAAAGATCAAAAGATGGTATTGTATATGTAAAAGAAGATCTTTGTATTGGATGTAAGAATTGTATTACCGCGTGTCCCTGGGGTGTGCCTCAATGGAATTCAGAAAAGGGTAAGGTGATGAAATGCGATTATTGCATGGACAGAATCGATCAAGGGTTGCAGCCTGCATGTGTTACAGGTTGCACTACCGGTGCATTGAAATTTATTTCTCCGAGCGAGGCTTCTCAAGTTAAGCGAGAAAAGTTTGCAAAGGACATATCTCCTTTGAAAAAATAGTGATAATATATTAAATATTAATATTTTAAAGCTTTTATTACTTAAGGTTATCTGCAGATATTAATTTTAGTAACTGTCAAGGAGGTCGATATGAACGAAAACGGGGTGAAGGACAGAGAAATAGAAATTGCTGATGGAGTTAAAGCTATTCCAGAAGCAAATGTTATTGTATCCCCAATTGACAAGGCTATAAATTGGGTAGTCAACTGGGGAAGGGTATCGTCGCTATGGCCAATGACGTTTGGCCTTGCATGTTGTGCAATTGAGATGATGGCTGTGGGAGCCCCACACAACGATCTTGATAGGTTTGGAATTCTTTTTAGAGCATCTCCTAGGCAGGCCGATCTTATGATTGTTGCTGGAACGGTAACATTGAAAATGGCTCCTGTTTTAAGAAGGGTTTACGATCAGATGCCACAGCCAAGATATGTGATATCAATGGGCAGTTGTGCAAACAGCGGCGGAGTTTTTAACACGTATTCGGTTTTACAGGGCGTAGATCAAATCGTTCCTGTGGACGTCTATCTTCCAGGCTGTCCACCAAGACCAGAGGCACTACTGCATGCTCTTTTGTATCTCCAACAGAAAATAAAAAAGGAAGGTTTGGTATGGGGAGCATGGAGGTAAAGGAAATCAAAGAACAAATCTTAACTACCCAGAACGTTTGCATACTTCCAGAGGTTGAAGAAAATCTGGAAACAAAAGAGATGATCCTTAATATGGGTCCTCAGCACCCTGCAACTCACGGCGTGCTAAGATTGGTACTCAGACTGGACGGCGAAGAAATAGTCGGTATGGAACCTCATATAGGATATCTGCACAGAGGGATTGAAAAGTTAATGGAGAGCAAGACCTATGCTCAGGCTCTTCCTCTTACAGATAGGCTTGACTACATATCTAGCCCTGCAAATAACACTGCTTATGCTATTGCAATCGAGAAATTGTTTGGTATAGAAGCTCCAATAAGAGCGAAATTTATAAGAACCATATTTTGTGAAATGGCAAGAATTTCCAGCCACCTACTTTGGCTTGCTACCCATGCACTCGATATAGGAGCTATGACGATTTTTACCTATTGTTTTAGAGAAAGGGAATGGCTCTTAGATCTATTTGAGATGACTGTTGGAGCAAGGCTTCTAACAAATTTTGCAAGGATTGGCGGAGTTAGGTGTGACATTAGTCCTGAATTCGTTCAGGGTCTAAGAGATTTTACAAAAGAATTTCCTTCAAGGGTACAAGAATACGAAACTCTTCTGACTAAGAATCCAATATGGATGGAAAGAACTATCGATATTGCACAGATTTCAGGTGAAGATGCTCTTAGCTGGGGGCTGACAGGCCCTTGCCTTAGAGGATCAGGGGTTGATTATGATCTCAGAAGAGATTGCCCGTATGACGCATATCCATATGTAAAATTTTATGTACCGCTTGGCGAAAATGGCGATGTTTACGACAGATATCTTTGTAGAATGGAAGAATTAAGGCAGTCCAATGAAATGCTAAAACAGCTCTTAGATCAGCTACCAGAAGGCGAAATAATTTCAGATGACGCGCCGGACTTTGTGATTCCTACCCCTCCCAGACAGGTTGAGGGAGCTGGGAGTGCTGCAAGCGCTTTTATAACGCTCTCGAAAGAGAGAAAGATGATAAATACGGGTGATTTGTACAGCGCAGTAGAGGTGCCTAAGGGAGAGCTTGGCATCTATGTTGTAAGTGACGGCTCTGGAAAGCCATATAGGCTCAGGCTCAGAACGCCCTCATTTGTTCATATTGCTGCAATGCCTGCCCTTTCTGTCGGCCATATGGTGGCAGATATTATTGCTATTATAGGGTCTATTGATATCGTCTTAGGGGAGTCGGATAAATGAAGATACAGAAATTAATTAGAGAC
Organism: Thermodesulfobium sp. 4217-1; assembly: GCF_039822205.1. Lineage (NCBI taxonomy): Bacteria > Pseudomonadati > Thermodesulfobiota > Thermodesulfobiia > Thermodesulfobiales > Thermodesulfobiaceae > Thermodesulfobium > Thermodesulfobium fumaratoxidans. Next base: position 60,785 of record NZ_JBAGBW010000001.1, on the reverse strand, counting down.
GTTTTGTTAATCGAATGGTTTAGGGGGCTTTCTGTTACGTTTAAGACCATGTTAGTAAAGCCTGTTACAAGACTCTATCCGCATGTGAAAAGGCAGCCATTTCCAGGTTTTAGGGGTAGACAGGCTCTAGTAAGAGACCCCGAGAAGCTTAAAGAGAGATGCATTATGTGCCTGAGATGTAAGACAGTATGCCCATCTAATTGCATTAGCATTGAGGTTGGCAAGGATGAGAACAATACAAGGGTATTAAAAGAATATTCTATAGATGCCACCAGATGTATTTACTGTGCTTATTGCGTGGAGGTTTGCCCGGTAAACGCTCTAGTGTTAACTGAGGAATATGAATATCTTGGGGACAAAAGGTCAGATCTGTTTTTTAAAAAAGAAAAATTATTGTCAGATTGGGATGAATTTTTAACTAATTACCCAGGTGATTCTTATTTTAATAAGTTCTGGAGACCGCCTGGAATGCCAGAAAAAATGCTCACACCTCAAAAAAGAAATGAGAAACCAATCGAGATTAAGAAAAAAAATGAGGAGATAGCGTCATGACACCAGGATCGTATGTTCCAACAGGATATTTACCAATTGTATTTATGATGATTGCTGCTTTTCTTTTTGCAATTGGCATTTTAATTTCTGGAAGCTTTCTAAGACCAAAAAGAAGCTATTCTGAATCGATGATTCCTTATGAATCAGGAAACGATCCAGTGGGTGAAACTGGTGAGAGATTTTCTGTGAAATTTTATGTAATCGCTATGCTGTTTGTAGTATTTGACGTGGAGATTGCATTTCTTTATCCTTGGGCGATAAACTTTGACAATATTTCTTCTGTAGCTATGATTAGCGTTTTGATATTCATAGCAATACTTATTGCTGGTTATATTTATGATTGGAAAAAGGGTGCGTTTGATATGTATCACAGGAGGAAGAGGCGATGACTATAGAAGAAATTTTGGATGTAGTAAAAGGGGAATTTAAAGACAGAATATTGTCTGACGAAGTGAAATTCGATCAACTAAATATCAGCGTTCCCAAGGATGACAACACAGAAGTAATTCTCTTTTTGAAAGAGCATGAAGGTTTAAAATTCGATCACCTTGCTGATCTGTGTGGGGTGGACTATTTTAAATCAAGAGATATTAGATATGAAGTAGTTTATAACCTTTACTCAATTAATTTTAAGCACAGAATTAGAGTAAAGATTCAGGTTCCAGAAGATGATATGGAAGTAAATAGCCTAACCTGTATTTTTAAAGGGGCAGATTGGCACGAATGCGAGTGCTTTGATATGTTTGGTATACAATTTAGAGGCCATCCTCACCTCAAACGCGTTTTTATGCCTGAGAACTGGGTTGGTTATCCCTTGAAAAAGGATTATCCACTCAAAGGCATAGGGGTTTGGGAAGACCACGAAAAGCTTCTTAAAAAAGTGGAAAGCCTCTCTAAATTTGAAATCAGGAGAGGAGGTTAGATATGATTTTAAGCATTATTATTTTAATTATTGAAGTTGCAGTAGTATTGGGCGTTTTGCTGCTGCATGTAGCCTATGCAGTTTACTTTGAAAGAAAAATATTAGGTCATATTCAGGCAAGACTAGGTCCTACGGAAGTGGGTCCTCTTGGTTTGTTTCAGCCATTTGCAGACCTGGTAAAGTTATTTTTCAAAGAAGACAATATTCCATTCGGAGCTGACAAATTCTTGTTTACCGCGGCTCCTGTAATAGTGGTAACCTGTGTAATGACATCTTTTTCAGTGCTTCCATTTGCTGCAGGATGGGTTTTGGCAAATATTAACGTAGGCCTGTTGTTTATTCTCGCAATGAGCTCTCTGGGGGTATACGGAATAATTATCGCAGGTTGGTCGTCTAACTCAAAATACGCCTTTTTAGGTGCGCTTAGATCTAGCGCACAAATAATAAGTTATGAAATACCTATGGGCATTGCTCTTCTTGCTGTGTTGATTATGACTGGGTCGCTCAATCTCTCTGATATTGTATACGCACAGGACAAGCTTCCTTGGGGTATGTTTATCTTCCCGCAGATTATTGGCTTCTTTGTTTTTCTCGTTTGCGCCTTAGCTGAGACGAACAGAACTCCTTTCGATCTCCCTGAGGCTGAGACAGAATTGGTTGCTGGATATTTAACAGAATACTCTGGGTTTAGATGGGGTCTTTTTTTCCTTGCAGAATATTCAGCAATGTACGTTATGTCCTCAATGCTCACCATCTGTTTCTTGGGGGGCTGGACTCTACCACCTTTTTTGACAAATCTTTTACCCGTCTTAAACTTAGTGCCGGGCATTATCTGGTTCTTGCTAAAAGTTTATGCAATTATGTTTTTCTATATATGGGTAAGAGGTACCGTTCCAAGATACAGATTCGATCAACTGCTAAAAATTGGCTGGAAACTTCTTTTGCCTCTTAGCCTTACAAACTTGTTTATTATTATGATAATAAAGAAGGTGTTCATGCCATGAGTATACCTATATTATTTTTTTCATATTTTGCCCTAGCCTCTATAGTTCTGTCTCTTATTGTTGTGACTAGAAAGAATTATATTCATGCAGTTTTGTGGACTCTTCTTCTTTTTATTCACATTTCGGGCATATATCTTTTTTTGAACGCTGAGTTTTTTGCTATGATTCAGATGATAGTATATGCCGGAGCGATACTTGTAATGCTGATTTTTGTAATAATGCTCTTAAACGTAAGACATGAGGATCATCTTAGCGATCTTAGCTCTTTATCAATTCCCAAGATATTCTTTGTTTTTTGCGTTTTTGGCATATTGGCTCTAGCTCTTCAAGCATCTTATCTAAATACTATTGGCAAGTTTTCTATAGATGTTGTAAACACCTTTTCAGATGCAAAGCTTTTGGGTCAGGTTTTCTATTCTGAGGCCAACTTGCCGCTTATTATTATGGGCGTAGTGCTGTTTGTTCCAATGATTGCTGCTATTGTATTGGCCGGAAAAAGGAGTGATGAATAAATGGTGCCATTAAACGCATATCTAATACTAGCTGCTATTATTTTCGCTATAGGTTTGATTGGCTTTATGACGAGGAGAAGCATTATTATGATGCTCCTTTGCATAGAACTTATGCTGAACGCCGTAAACATAACCCTGATCTCTTTAAGTCATTACATGCAAGACTTTATGGGCCAGGTTATCGCTCTTTTGATTATCGCTAATGCAGGCGCAGGTATGGCTACAGGTCTAGCCTTACTGATAAATGCATATAGACTGAAGAAGACCGTGAAGATAGATCTTTTTAGGAATTTGAGAGGTTAACTTATGGAATATTTACCTCTGATTATTATATTAACTCCATTACTTGCAATACCTTTTATTTTTTACTGTGGTGAGAAAAATCGAAATCTAAGAGAATTTTGGTCGGTATTAGCTGGTGTAATAATGTTTTTGCTTGTTTTATCTCTTTTACCATCTGTTTTACAGGGGAAAGATTACCATATTACTTTATTCCAACTCCTGCCTGGAATCTCTTTTTCATTCAGGGTTGACGCCTTAGGCTTTCTTTTCGCTGTGGGCGCATCTTTCTTGTGGATCTTGACGACCTTTTACTCTATTGGGTATATGCGAGGTCACAAAGAGCTCAACCAAACAAGGTATTTTTCATTTTTTGCAGTAGCTCTTTCAACCACAATGGGCGTGGCCTTTTCTGCCAACTTGTTTTCAATGTTTCTCTTTTACGAGGCATTGACTCTTGCAACTTATCCCTTAGTCGGTCACGGAACAGACGATGAGTCCAAAAGAGGCTCAAGAAAATATGTTATATATCTTTTGGGAGCAGCTAAGCTTCTTTTGGTTGCGGCGATTGTTATAACCTATAACCTTGCAGGCACTTTAGAGTTTCATTATGGCGGCATCTTCCCTCAGGCAGCTATTGCCCAGAAATTTTTACTCTCAATATTATATCTAATGTTTATATATGGCTTTGCGAAATGCGCTATTATGCCTCTTCACGGTTGGCTGCCTGCTGCTATGGTAGCTCCCACTCCCGTTAGCGCCCTTCTTCACGCTGTGGCAGTCGTAAAGACTGGTGTATTTACAGTGCTAAGAGTTACGCTTTTTATATTCGGCGCACAAACCCTAACCACCCTTTGGGGGAGAGATGTGGCAATTTTTATGGCAGCATTTACTATAACTCTGGCGTCTATCATAGCTCTTACGAGAGACAACCTGAAGGCAAGACTTGCGTATTCGACTATAAGTCAGCTCTCTTATATTCTATTGGGCGCATTTATGCTGACACCAAGCGCTATTATGGGCAGCATATTTCATATCACTACTCACGCTTTTGCTAAGATTACTTTATTCTTCTGCGCTGGTTCTATCATAGTTTGCTCACATAAAACTGAGGTTAGCCAGCTGAGCGGTCTTGCCAAGAGAATGCCTATAACTATGACTGCGTTTTTTATAGGCTCTTTAAGCATGATAGGCATTCCTTCATCTGGCGGCTTTATATCGAAGTGGTTTCTTTTAAACGGTACTATGGAAATGCACTCTACAATTCTCTTGTTCATATTCCTTTTCAGTACGGTATTGAACGCTGGATATTTTCTGCCTGTGGCTTATAAGGCATTCTTTGAAAAGGAGAAGGCGGATGCGCACTCTCATCACTATACGAAAAACATTATAGAAAATCCCTTTATGGCTGTGCCATTACTTATAACGGCTACAATCAGCATTTTGTTAGGTTGGTTCCCTGGCATATTTTTACATCTTGCAAGTATGGTTCTCGCGGGGTTCTAAATGTCCAATAAAGAGTTTGAATTCAAGGAGGGTTTTATGGAACAAAATCATGAAGAACCTTTGATGGAGTTAAAACACGATCCAAAGCCTGGATATCCTCTTGTGTTTGCGATAGCCTTTGTGATAGGTCTTGTTTACCTTGGGTATATCTTGCTAAATGGAAATTATATGATAGTTTCAAACCATTAAGGAAAGGAGGAAAAAAGTTGAATCCATATAAATTTTTTGAAAAACCAAATAGCTTGAAGATAACTCTTATCGTATTGTTCTCATTTCTGGCCATAGTTACCGTGCTGGATCTTGTAATAAAGAGAAGCGCAGAATATGGTTTTGAAAAATTTCCCTCCTTTTTTTCTGTTTATGGGTTTGTCGCGTGTGTGGTTTTGGTTCTTGTAGCAAAATTCGTTCTAAGGCCATTTGTGAAGCGCAAGGAGGACTATTATGACGATTAGCTTCATGCCGCCATTTTTGATATTTCTTATTGGGGCATTTTTTGCGCTTTTTCTGAGAGGAAAGGTGCTAAAGTGGTGGATTATTATTGTCCCGGCATTAGCTCTCGTAAACGCTTTTATATTGCCAAAGGGCTTTGTTTACGATATCCACTTTATAGGGCTTGATCTTGTTCCAATAAGAATTGATCAGCTATCATACGTTTTTGGTTTGATATTTTGTATTATAAGCTTATTAAACTCTATTTATGCTTACGGACTCGATGACTATCGTCATCACGTAGCGGCGCTTTTGACAGAGGCAGCTGCTCTCGGGGTGGTATTTGCGGGAGATTATTTTTCCTTGTTTTTCTTTTGGGAGCTAAAGGCCCTGTCTACATCGTTTTTGGTGGCAATAGGCGGCAGAGAGGGATCTCTAAAGGCCTCATTTAGGTATCTCTTGATGCACGTTACTGGAGGCGTATTTTTGCTCGGCGGGATACTCCTTCATTTCCATCAAACGGGCTCAATAGCTTTTAACTATCTGGGGCTTACAAACTTGGCATCTTTGCTCATACTTATTGGGTTTGGCATAAATGCTGTATTTCCACTTCTTCACACCTGGCTTACTGATGCATATCCACAGGCGAGCTATGCTGGCACGGTAGTGCTTAGTGCTTTCACCACAAAGTCTGCAGTCTACACCCTTGCAAGAGCCTTCCCTGGCACGGAGGCATTGATAGTAGTTGGCGTTATAATGGCTGCTTTCCCAATATTCTTTGCTGTTATTGAAAACGATATGAGAAAGGTCCTTTCCTACTCTCTTATCAACCAGGTTGGGTTTATGGTAACGGGTATAGGGATAGGCACTGAACTTTCTCTAAATGGAACTGTGGCTCATGCGTTTGCCCACATACTGTATAAGGCGCTTCTCTTTATGTCTATGGGAGCAGTCTTTAAACAGACAGGCAAGATAAAAGCTACAGAATTGGGTGGTTTGTTTAGGACTATGCCGTGGACGCTGACTTTTTGTATTGTGGGCGCTGCGTCCATATCTGGTGTCCCATTAACAAGCGGCTTTATAAGTAAGTCTATGATCGTCGCAGCATCTGCGCATCAGGGTCTTACTATTGTATGGTTCATATTACTTTTTGCATCTGCTGGTGTCTTCCACCATTCAGGCATCAAGATTCCATTTTTTGCATTTTTCTCGCACGATTCAGGGCTCAGACCGAAAGAAGCTCCATTTCACATGCTCCTTGCTATGGGCATAGCTGCATTCCTTTGCATAGCAATAGGCGTTTATCCATGGGCTCTCTACTCTATACTGCCATTTCCCGTTCACTATGTTCCCTATGCGCCAGATCACGTTATGGAGATGGTAGAGCTCTTAGGTTTCTCTGCCCTTGCTTTTACCCTGCTGATGCTCTCAGGCATATATCCGCCTGAAATGAGGGCTATAAATCTCGATTTCGATTGGGTTTATAGAAGAAGTCTTCAGTTATTTATGTGTTTTGATAGAAAAGTAATTGTTGTATTTGAAGACAAGATTGTAAATACTGCATACGAATGGCTATTTTTAAATCCTATTATGTTTTTTGCAAGGTTTTTTAAGGGCGTTGATACCTATGTGGTTGATGGGACGGTCAATGGCAGCGCAAAAGCGACATATTCTGTGAGTAAATCCTTGAGAAAGCTTCAGACGGGCAATCTTCAGGATTATATGATCTTATTTGTAATAGGCATACTTATCCTTGCATGCGTAATTATACTGTTGAGAGGGGGGATTTAAATGAACTATCCAATATTATCTCTTACTCTTTTAGTTCCTGTTATCGGCGCTATTCTTATACTTTTTATGAAAAACTCAACGCTCATAAAATCAACTGCGATGGTGGTGGCGCTGATAGACTTTTTCATCTCTCTCCCCCTTTGGTTCTTGTTTGACAAGGGGTCTCATGCTATGCAGTTTGTGGAGATTCATCCATGGATACCTCTTATAAATGCACAATATGCGGTGGGAGTTGATGGCATTTCTGTCCTGTTTGTGCTGCTGTCTACGATCATTACTGTCATAAGCATAAGCGTTTCATGGAAGGCGATAAACAAGAAGGTAAAAGAATTTTTTATAATGATACTACTTATGGAAACTTCTATGATTGGCGTTTTTGTGTCCCTTGATCTTTTACTTTTCTACGCTTTTTGGGAAGCTATGCTTGTTCCTATGTTCCTTCTTATAGGCGTCTGGGGTGGTCCAAATAGGGTGTATGCGTCTATAAAGTTTGTTTTGTTTACATTCGCTGGCTCTGTGTTGATGCTGGTGTCTATATTGGTGCTGTATTTTACAGGAGGTCATACTTTTAATATTCTTGAGCTAACAAAGCTCAATTTGCCAGTGAACATGCAAATATTTTTGTTCATTGCCTTTACCCTTGCTTTTGCGGTAAAGGTGCCAATGTTCCCCCTTCACACCTGGCTTCCTGATGCTCACACTGAGGCTCCCACAGCAGGCAGCGTTATACTTGCTGGGGTCTTGCTGAAGCTGGGCGCTTATGGCTTCTTGAGATTTTCTATGCCATTTTTTCCAGAGGCTACTATGATATTTTTAGGCCTCCTTCAGGTTCTTTCAGTGGTGGCCATTGTATACGGTGCATTTGTAACGTTAAAGCAGACAGACCTTAAAAGGCTTATTGCTTACTCATCGGTATCTCATATGGGGTTCATAACTCTGGGGCTGTTTACCCTTACCCAGATAGGGATGCTTGGCGGAATTTTACAGATGATCAATCACGGGATCGTAACTGGCGCCCTATTTTGTTTGGTTGGCATGATATACGAAAGAACGCATACCAGGCAGATTTCTGATTATGGCGGCCTGAAGCCTACCTTGCCTATATTTATTTTGTTTTATACCTTCTTTACCCTTGCTGCAATAGGACTTCCTGGGACGAACTCCTTTATGGGAGAGTTTCTGATTCTTTGCGGCGCATTCCTGAGATATGTTCCCCTGGGTGCCTTTGCTGTCATAGGCGTTCTTCTGGGCACCACCTATATGATATGGCTTTATTATAGGGTAGCGTATGGAAACTTAAATGAAAAAATTAAAGATTTGATATATGACCTGGGCCCAAGAGAGATAATTACTCTGATACCCCTTCTCTTATTGGTTCTATATATAGGATTTCAACCAGACGTGTTCACTTCCTATATGCAGGCTTCAGTGTCAAATTTGATTGCTACGAAGTTTAGTTCTGCTATGGCGGTTCACACTTTACCCTTAGTGGGGTGGATAAGATGATGACATTTAAGATTATTGCTCCTGAGCTTTTCTTGGTTGCCTGTTCTATATTTATCTTTTTGTCTGCTCTCTTTGTTAAAAACAGGAAGACTTTTTCGATCTTTGCAATATTGGGACTTTTGATAACTGGAGTTTGGAAATATTCACTTTATGGCAGAGGATTTGGTTTATCTTTTTCTGTGGACCCCTTTGACGTTCTGGGTAGCTGGATCATAATACTAATAGCTATTTATGTAATCTTGATTTCAATTGACGATCTTGTAATACCAGATACCAGCTATGGCGAATATTTGACGCTTATATTGACCTCTGTCGTCGGAATGCTATTTATGATTGGTTCAAGGGACTTGATTGTTCTGTATTTGGGCTTGGAAACTCTATCTTTGTCTCTATATATATTGTGTTCTTTCTATAGGAGAGATGAGTTGTCTAGCGAGGCAGGGCTCAAGTATTATTTGATGGGAACAGTGGCAACTGCTATTTTGCTATACGGCATAGCGCTAATATATGGCGCAACTGGCACTACGAATTTTTACGAGATAGCAAAATCTCTATCTACTGCAAAGGTTGTGTCTGACCCGATGTTTATCGCAGGAGTTATAGCTGTGATTGTGACCTTTAGCTTCAAGTCTTCGGTAATCCCATTTCATGCCTGGACTCCCGATACCTATCAAGGGGCTCCTACTCCAATAACGGCATTTCTTGCTACAGCTCCGAAAACAGCTCTCCTATTGGCATTTGGAAGATTTTTTGTTGGCAGCTTGATTCCTATTTGGGTTGAACCAAAAACAGCATTCATAGTCCTTTCAATATTAACTATGGTTGGCGGAAACCTCTTGGCTCTTTCGCAAAATAATATTAAGAGAATGCTCGCTTTCTCATCAGTGTCTCATGTGGGCTATATGCTTCTTGGGATAATTGTAGGGACCCAGGCAGGTTTGAACGCAATTCTAACCTATTTGGTTGCCTATGCGGTAATGAATCTTGGCGCCTTTGGGGTAGTATTTATGTTGAAAAATGGCGACGATATGAATACGTATAATGGTCTTGCAAAAAGATATCCATATCTTGCTGGAATAATGATGATATTTATGTTCTCTCTTGCAGGGATACCTCCTACTGTTGGATTTATTGCAAAATTTCAGCTATTTTTGGCAGCTGTAAATGGAGGGCTTACTTCATTGGTGATTGTTGCAGTTTTGATGAGCATAACCAGTGCTTTTTACTATCTAAGGGTTGTGATGAATATGTATATGAAAGAGCCAACCGTAGAGGCAGAAGTTGTTTCAAGCGATTTTACGAAAGGGTTGGTTCTTAGCCTTTCTATAATAGTAATTGTATTGGGTACTTTGCCCTCAATATTTATTCACTAAAACTTAGTTTTATCTTTTTGGCCGCAAGAGGTTGTAAATTCTTGCGGCTTTTTTTATATCGTTTTGCAATAAATATTTTTACACTCTTTTGATGTGAGAGCTATAAAGTTATCTTCAATCTGAAAATTTACTATATCTTTAAAGGATTGCACCCTTTTTATATTACAACCCCTTTTCAGATCCAATATTGCCAGTTTTTCCTTGCTAATCTGGTCAAGATTTATGTGAACCACTATGGCCTCTTCATTGTCTTGTAACTCAAACAGGCTCTTGGTTTCGTGTACTACATATCTTTCACCTGAATCAAAAATAAACTTCTTAAACTCGTCGAAGATATCAGGATGATTTTTTTCAAGCATTTCTATAAAAGAAATCATCCTTTCCATTTTTCTAAAGGTGCTTTGGCTAAAATCATGTTCTAACAGACAGGCATCTTGTTGGGCTAAGTTCTCTTCAATCCTTAAAATTCTGACCAGAAAATTTACTATCGTATTCTTCCTTTTTGAGAGATTCTGTGCAAGAATTTTACCTTTATTTGTAAGTTCTACGTGACCATACTTTTCCTGGGTTACCAGGTCTTTGTTCTTCAGAGATTCGATGGCTGCAACCACAGAGGGGGTTTTTACCTTTAGCTGCTTTGCAAGGTCTCTCACTCTGGCAATGCCTTTTGATTGATCTATGTCGAATATAGTTCTCAGATAGTTTTCCAGGCTGGGCGATAATTCTGAGTGGCTATCTTTTATACAACCTTCATCTATACAGGGCTTATCCACTTTACTCTCCTGGTTCAAAATGATTTGATTAATCTTTTTATTTATATTATAAACTAAAGTAAATTTCTAAAAGTTAAATCGAAAAGATTATTGTGTTATTCCTGTTTATATTTTATACTTTATAAAGTAGATATGTTAATAAAAAAATATTTATGGAGGAGAAAATGAAGAGATTTCTCAGGCTTTGTGTTTTAGCAATTTTTGTTCTTGGTATACTATCTTTTTTCAAAACACCTAGCTTTGCAGAAGGCGCCTATGTTCAGACAGACAATGGAAAGGTCTATGATTCATCTCCAGAATACAAAGAAACACCAAAATGGTCCGGGAGTGTGGACGCCAATGGTTATGCCACAGGCCAAGGGGTTTTGCAGTGGTATAAGGATTCTAAACCTGTAGAAAGATATGAAGGGACGATGTTGGAAGGCAAGATGTCAGGACAGGGTACCTTCACCTGGCCAGACGGGACGAAATATGTGGGCTCTTTTTCAAACGATTTTAGAAATGGACAGGGCACCCTTACTTGGGCAAATGGCGACAAATATATTGGGAACTTTATAGATGACTCAAGATCGGGACAGGGCACTCTGATATGGTCAGACGGCACGCAATATGTCGGTGGATTCCAAAACGACAAAAGAAATGGACAGGGCACTCTGACCTGGACAAACGGTGACAAGTATGAAGGCAACTTTGTGAACGATGCTGAGTCTGGCAAGGGCACATTTACCTGGCCAAACGGTGACAGCTATGTCGGAGATTTTGCAAATAATGCAGCCAATGGCAAAGGGGTATATACCTGGGCGAATGGAACTTATTACGAAGGCAACTTTGTGAACTGGTACAGAGACGGATATGGCACATACTATGCAAAGGATGGAACTATAATAATGCAGGGCAATTGGTCCAAAGACAAGTTTATTAAGTAAGTAATTTTTTTACATTAACACTTAGCACTAAGACTGTATCATGACTTTTGCAGCAAATAAAATAAAAAAAGCTCCTAAATCCTTAATACAAAGGCATTTAGGGGCTTTTTTATTTTACATAGAGTTGTTGCATATTTTGGGTTTTGCAACTTCCAGAAATAAAACTGTCCGAATTTACAACTGTGGAATTAGCAATTTGCGAGGACGATTTGTGCAGGAAATTTTAATTGTGAGGTTGGAAGCTTACGATTTTAGTCACGAAAGATTCAAGGAGAGTAGGTTTTAGTTGGTTGCTGTAAAACTGTGTGGAAATTTTTTGTAGCATAACATAATTTATACGCAATCGAGTATCAAAAAATCCCGTATTTTTAACAAGTATGGGCTTTTTCATTGTTACTAGCTGTAAAAGATAGGACAAGGGGTGTTCAATAAATTCCTAAAAAATATTTTTGTAGCACAACATAATTTATACACAATCGAATATCAAAAAAACCCGTATTTTCAACAAGTACGGACTTTTTAATTATTACTAACTGTAAAAGATAGATTGATTATTTAAAATGTACAATAATATGTACAAGTCTATTAAAAGAGAGGTGAGTTTATGGAAACAATATTTTATTCTAAAGCCAGATCTAAATTAGCAAAAATAATGGACAAAGTTACAACAGACCATACGCCAATAACTATAGTTCGTAGAAAAAAGGGCAATGTCGTTTTGATATCTGAAGAGAATTTACGCTCATACGAAGAAACCGCTTACTTGTTAAAAAGCATTAATAACGCAACAAGGTTGCATGAGTCTACTCAGGGATTACTGGAAAACAAAGGCGAAAAGCATAACTTGATGGAATAATAAATGGACATTATTTTCTCATCAAATGCATGGGAAGACTATCTTTATTGGCAAAAAAACGACAAACGTATGGTGGAACGTATAAACGAACTCATAAAGGCCATTAAGAGAGACCCCTTTAAAATGTATTAATTGACACTTAATATTAAGACTGTATAATTATTTTTAGAAGAAGATGAGTTCTTAGGTCGAAAATTTGGAGGAATTAAATGGAATTTGCTATTAAGAGATTTAATGTTTTATTGTTCCTGCTTTTGCTTACAGCATTCGGTTTTGCTGGCATAGCAAATGCTGATTCGAGCGGTTTGACCTCTGGCAAGATAGCGCTGAGCACTAAGATGAGCTCAAGTATATTTTTGCAGCCTGTTTCGCCAGACAAAAAGATTGTGTATGTAAGCGCGAGAAACACTTCAAGTGCTACTGGTTTGGATTTTAGGAAAGAGCTAGTTACCGAATTGACGAATGAGGGATACCAGATAACTGACAACCCAGACGATGCCAACTTTATGCTGATGTCGAACGTTCTCTATATTGGCAAAGAAACGAAAGACTACACTGCGACTGGCGCCCTGGCTGGCGGTTTTGGCGGCGCTTTAATAGGATCAGCCTTTAATTCTGGTGGAAGCTATACAGGCACGATAGCTGGCGGCATTATTGGTGCTCTTGCTGGAGCTGCCATTGCCAATGCTAACAATTCTGATAAGTATATGATGGTTGTGGACATACAGCTTGAACAAAGACAGCCTGGTACCCAGACAGAGTCTTCTACCAATGTGACCCAGGGAACTTCTACCACAGAGACATCGAGTAACGCTTCTGTAAAAGATTGGGCTATATATAGAGACAGAGTGGTATCTGAAGCCTCTGGCACCAACCTTAAGTTTGATGATGTAGAACCAGTATTAAGACAGCAGTTGGCTCACGCAATAGCCAACCTGCTCCCATAACACTAAGAAAAATCTTTCAAACCCTCCTGTCACCTGAAGGAGGGTTTTTTTATTATGACAATATCTTTTTTTATGCTAACATATTGATTAAACTTATTAAGTTTAATCATCTTAGGAGGAGGGTAAAGTGGGCAAATTAGTTAGATTTTGTATCTTGTTTTCTATCGTTTTCAGTATCTTATTTATTTTCAGCGTTCCGTCTTTTGCTAAGGGTGTCTATGTGCAGACTAACAACGGAAAGGTCTGGGATGCCTATCCTGAGGAAGGCCAAATTCCAGGCTGGACTGGAGGAGCTGACTCAAACGGCTATGCAAGCGGTCAGGGGGTATTGATCTGGTATGAGGATGGACAACCAGGCGATAAGTATGAAGGCACTATGGTAGATGGGAAGATGTCGGGCAAGGGCACATATACCTGGTCTGAAGGCACAAAGTATGTAGGCGACTTTGTAAACGATATGAAGGTTGGCAAGGGAGTAGTCACCTGGACCAATGGCGACAAGTATGTAGGCGACTTCTCGAATAACTCAGCTACAGGTAAGGGCACCTACACCTGGGCAAATGGAGATAAATATACTGGAGACTTTGTCAACTATTCAGCTACAGGTAAGGGCACGTATATATGGGTTGATGGGGCAAAGTATGTAGGCGACTTTGTGGATTTTTATAGAGACGGATACGGTACCTATTATGACAAAAATGGAAATGTAGTTTATCAAGGGAAGTGGTCAAAAGACCAGTTTATGGGAAATAAATAGATCTTTTATTGCAAATAGCTATGATTGGTTCTTTGAATATCTTTCTAAGCTTTTTCTATAAGTAAACAACATTTTTTCGACTAAGAATCTTGGCTCAAATATTATCGCCCTCTTGCCAAGCTGTCTGAATTTTTGGAGCAGATAGCCCTCTTCGGAGGGCTTGTATTTTATTTTGAAAATAAGACTATTTTGAATGTCTTTTTCAAGAATTGGTTTAAAATCAATAAGCGTTAATAGTATTCTTTTTAGATCTTCAAGATATTGTTTGTCAACCCTAAATTTGGCAAAATGATACTCTTCAAGAAAAATTTTTTCTGCTTCTTCGAATAATTCATTTTCTCTATCTATTATTTCAAATGAAAGTATAGACGCAAATGGGGTTTTCATCTTTTTCTTGTCTTTGCTCAAATTTAGCCACAAGAGGTACCATTCATCCCTGTAGAATTCAAATTCTATTTTGTAAGGGAAGCATTTTGCCTTAAATTGTTCAGAATCAGAAATTTGAAATCTTAGAATTAAGTCTTTTTCTTCAAAAATAGCTGTGAACAATGGCTCTAAAAGAGTCCAGGACTTTCTATTTCTCTCTGGTTTATTTTTTATTATTATTTTCGGTAGACTCGATGTGTTTGTGTCAGCTAAAAAAGTTTTTAATTCTTTTCTGTCTTCTGCATTAAAGAAAAAGCCTGACTCATCAGTGTTAATTAAATATTTTAACCATTCCAATTCTTCATTGCTTAAATTACAAAAATCATCATTTGTAAACTCTTTTATCTTATTTAATATTTCAAGGTTATATATCTTAGATATCATAGTGAGCCTTCACTTATAATTGATTCGTAAGTAGACTTTAGGTCAATGAACTCCTCAATTAAACTGTTTCTTAGAGAACGCGGTTCTAATACCTGAGCGCTTGAGCCAAAACTCCTTATCCATGGTTTTATTTCGTTTAATTCTCTTGTCAATATCTTAAGAATAAAACTATTTTTATCGATAATCTCTATTTGACCATCCATTGCTTCTTTTTTGACCCTGTTTAGTATAAAATTTTTTGAACTTTTGCTGCTGTCGAAATAGAATTTTATTATTATCTCTTTTTCTTTCGCATCTTCTTCAACTAACCAGGATTTCTTGAGATTATCTAATCTCTTTTCAAGATGGCTATCTAAAATATCCGATTCCCTTATAACTTTTCCGAACTTAAAAATTCTGTCAATCAATACTCTTTTAGTATCACCATCAGTAATCAGATACCATCTTGCAAGTTGATAATCAAATAGTAAAAATTGAGGCATAACTGTTACCTTCTCTGAAGGTTTATTCTTGGATTTTGGCAATAAACTTAATTCAAGCGAACAGGCTTTTTTGCATTCTAATAAATTTAAGATATACAGAACATTTAGATCGTCGAACACCCTTAGCGGCTTTGAATGCTTGTAGCAAATAATATTTTTAATTTTTTTTAGCTTATTTGTTCCAAGTCTCTTCTCTAAAAAATATTTTAATATCAAGCTTCTGGTTGCCAAAAGCCCTGTATTAGAAAAAAAATCAGTAAAAAGATAAAGTTTTACCAATAAGTGTTCTGGCAATAGTGCCAAGCTCTTTTTTAGTTTATATTTTATATATTTTTTGTCTTTTACTTTTTCGACAAATCCATCGCTGACTAAAATCTTAAGATAATTTCTTATTGTTCTTAACTCTAAAAGAGAGCTTTCGTCTTGACACAAGGAATCGTTTAACTTATCGGTTATCTCACCAATGGATAGTTTGTCTCTTTTTAATAATTCTATTATCTTTGCATACCTTATTGCCTCTGTTTCTTTTATCTGGCCTGACAGTATAATTCCTAAATATTCATCAAGGACTGAATCAGAATCATATAGATATTTTTTTGACTTTAAGCTAATCAAAGGAGACATTGCCGATTCCAATCTGATTTTTCTGATTTTTCTAAGCGTGCTTTCAAGGCTTCCTAATGAGCCAAAAACCCTCATAAGGTTATCTTTTGAATTAATGCCCATTTCTAAACTTATCAATTTTAAGAACTTCAACAATTTTTGTTTATCTTCTTTGGGCATAATTTTATCTCATACAACATCTTTCCTTTTAAATTTTTTAATACAATCTAATATTAAATTAGCATATAAAGTGAACCTTGACAATTGAATATAGACTGCTAAAATTAACTTATTTAAGATTTTTTTTCTTAATTAGGGGGTAACAATGTCATATGTTAAAATTTAAAAAATTTAAAATAACGCTTAAGCTTCGTGATTTTACATCACTGCCGAAATACAAAAGCATAACGCTAAGAGGGGGATTTGGGAATATTTTCAAAAGTATTGCCTGCGTTCAAAAGGCGTTGGATTGTAGCGATTGCATATTAAATGAGAGTTGTATTTATAGAAAAATATTTGATAGCCCAAGGCCTCAGGGCGCAATGAAAATGACTAAATATCCATATATCCCCCACCCCTTTATTATATTTTCTCAAAATTATGAAACATCTTTTGATAAAGAGGATCTTTTTGATTTTGGGTTAGTTTTGATGGGTGACAGTATTGAAAATTTACCATTTTTTGTTTATACGTTTATCAAGTTAGGAGAAATTGGCCTTGGTAAAGATAGGGCAAGATTCGAAGTGGTTAGTGTAAGGGATGTAAATGGTGAGTTATTCGACCAGGAACATAAAACAATTAATTCATTTGCTAAAGACCCATCTTTGTTAAGCCTTGATAGGATATATTCTTCAGAAAACAATGGTTTTAAAAGATTAAAAATTGATTTCTTGTCTCCTTTGTCTCTTAGATTTGAAGGAAAAACAGTTTCTCTTCCTCAATTTCATATATTGATAAGAAATTTGTTGAGAAGAGTTTCATTGCTTGAGTTCTTCTATGGATATCCATCTTTTGAATCAAGTTTTATAAAGAAATGCATAAACGAATCACTTGAGGTAAAAATTTTAGAAAATAATACATATTTAGAAAATTTGAAAAGATTTTCTGGTAGGCAACAGAGACTAATTAACCATATGGGATTAGTTGGTGATATAACTTTTTCTAATGTGCCTAACAGTTTGATTTCTCTAATTGACAGCGCAAAAGAGATTTCTATAGGAAGAAACACAAGTTTTGGATTTGGGAGATACCTTTTAACTATTTTGTAAATTTTAATTTAATACTATTTTTAAGGAGTGCATAAATGGTGGGGAACGTTTTAATAAGTTTTTTGGGTGTAGGGGACTATAAGGTTACAAAGTATTTTATGAATGGCGATGATGAAAAGGTATTTTCTACAAAGTATGCCCCTATAGCTATAGCTAATCTTGCTAATATAGAGAAAATTATATTGCTTGTTACAAAAGAGTCAAGAAATAAACATTTTGAACAGTTTAAAAAAGAAGCAAACGATTTATGCGTGAAGGTAGAGGATAGAGATATTCCAGAAGGGCTTACAGAAAATGAAAGGTGGGAAATCTGGGACAAGGTTATCGATTGTACAGAATCTATGAATCAAATTTCTTTTGACATCACACACTCTTACAGACTTATACCATTTTATGTTTTTTTGACAATTGAGTTTTTGAGAAATATAAGGGGCATCGACCTGGGTGGTCTGTATTATGGCTTATATGACAAAGACAAAGAAAAAAGTCCCATAATTAACCTTGGAGAAGTTCTGGATATCTTAAGCTGGATAAACTTTTCAGGATTTTTTGTTAAAACTGGAATATTTTCAAAGGATGCAAGAGATTTTGTAAGAAAAATTCACGCAGGGGCATATAGAAACAATAGTTCTATAAAGCCAAAAATTTTGCAAACAATAGCGGGCAATTTTGAGTCTATTTCGTCTTCTTTAAACCTGGCTCAGGATATAAATATTAATAAGTATACGGATGACTTGCTAAAAAATTTAGAAAAAGAGGATGATCTAATAAAAGAGGCAAATTATCTCGCAAAACCGTTTGAGAAGATTTTTAAAAGGATCAAAGAAGAATATAAATTTTTAATCTCTGATGAACAAGCTACTGATTTTGTATATGCTAGAGGAACCATTCGTAAAGCTCACTGGTGCCTTGAACATGGCCTTTTGACACAATCAATTTTGTTACTAAGAGAGGCATTGGTAAACGTTTTTATCGAAGATAAGAACGAATTGACCGACAGAGAGAAAAGAGAAAAGATCTCTTATGTTTGCAATTATTTGGCCAATACTACAGACATTAAAAATCCATTTTTTAAATCTATTGATAAGGTGAATAATTTAAGAAATTTGATAGCTCATTGCGGCTATAACAAGAATTTGCTTGATGAGAAGAGTATAGAAAGCGATATCAGAGATTTGATTAAGCTTATAGAGGTCGCAATCTCTGAAGAAAATATAAAGGAGGTAAGAAATTTCTTGAACAATAAAAGTTCTGTTGAAATAGATCTTGGCAAGCTTTATGAAAATGTTGCAAAAGTTGGTGAAATAGAAGAGTATAGGGATAAAGTTTTAGAAATAGCTGGAGATGGTAAAAACGTAACCTTGACAGGCAACGCACCTGTCTGGATGTATCTATATATTGCTCACGCTCTTCATGGAAAAGCAAAGAGTCTAAGATATTCATCTCCTGTAATAAAAGATTTTGTAATATTTGATCACAATCCTTACTAAATGTCTGTAAAAATGTTTTTATCTATTTTTGGAAACACTGCTCTTTCATCTATTAGGCCAATCTTGAGCTCTGATATAAATATTTCTCTAATAAAACCATCTATTTCTGTATATGTCTTTTCATCTAAAGGTTGTATGCCGTGAGCAAGGAAGGAGAGGTTTCTCGAGTCTTGAACTTTTTTAAAAGATTCCTTATTATTCTGAAATGCTATCCCAAGCTCGTCATTCAAGTCATACAGGAGATCATATATCGCGTTAAGTCCGAGCCCTTTCTTCCCTCTATAAGTCTCCTTCCAAATAAATCTTTTTTCTTCAGATATCTTGAGAGTGTCAAAGTTAACTGTGGAGCTGTCCTGGCTATATCTGGCTTTCAATCTTTCTTGAGCAATCATCTCGGTAAGCCTATAAAGTCTCAGCACTGCATCGTCAAAGTGGCCTGCTCTTGCCCTCCTTTGTGCATTTTCGTATACATCGGAAAAAAGCTCAAGGGAATAGTTTTTAAACTTGTTTGTGCTGCTGGATATCACTTCGAGAAACTTTCTGTTATTTTCGATAGCGTTGTAAAGGTCTTTAAATTTCTTTTCTTCGAATATTCTTTCCATTACTGTAGGCCTAAAACATCTGATAGCTTCTTTGTAGCGGAAGAGATCCCAGAAATAAAAGCCTTTGTTGATCTCTCTTATAGCCTTGAAAAGAGTTTTTTTGTTTGTGTTTTCTATAATTTCTTCCAGAACTCTGTCTGCTGCCGCAAAGAGCTGGGAATTAAAAAAATCCACAAATTGATTAATTTTATCTTGTTGGAAAGTCTCGAGCGGATTTTTTATTTCTATTATTTCTTCGTGGCCGCTTTCGACTACGCCAACTCCTTCTTTTGTCCTTTTATTCCCGCCGATATAACAAAACTTCACTCCTTTATTAGACATAGCCAAAAAAAGTCCTATAGACATTGCTTTTGTGCCAGGAGTAAAGTCAACTACTATTTCTTCGGGAGCTGCATAGCCAGATATCCAATCGTATGCCTCGTTTGCCTTACAAAAAGTCTCTTCAATAGATTGGTGATCGTCAATGATAAATTTTTTAATTTTTGTACTAGGGCTTTTTATTTCTTGAGATATAGAACTAATTTGATTTATAGATTCCTGGCTTGCGATAATAGAAATATATTTCGGTTTGTGGCTCTTGATGGACTTTATTACAGGTTCTATTGTTCCACCTAATGTTATTATCATTGCCTTTGCTTTTTGCATTTTGAAATTCCTCCAAACTCATTTTGAAAGGGGTGAGATAAATAAATAATAAAACAATTTCTCGATTATTTATAGTGTATCTTAAGGAGGTGAAATGATTTGGGAGATTTAAAAAAAGAGTTCCAAACTTTGGCTCTTGCAGCGCTATTTCATGATATAGGAAAGGTGCTAAATAGAACCAGGGATGGTTACAGTAAAAATCATACAGAACTTACTGAACAATTTTTGGATGAGTTGGTGAAAAGGTGCGAAAATATCAAAAAGTTTGTTGATGAAAGCATATTTTCTCACATAGCATCACATCATCATGAGGGCGCAAGCAAGCTTTTGAAACCGAAACAGCTTTCTGATGAAAGAGAAAAGTTTCTTGCGACCATTATCAGCAGGGCGGATAATTTTTCGAGCTCTGAAAGAAGTGAAGACGAGGATGCAAATCAGTCTAATAGGACTCATTCAAGGATGAGATCAATATTTTATAACTTAAAATTTGAAAATTCTCAGGAAGTTAATCAAGAAGACGGGTTCTACGAGATAAGGGAGTTGGGACGTGAAAGCGTCTTTTTCAAGAAAGAAAACCAGCTGGATAAAGAAGGAACACAGCTTGCGTATGAAGAGTTGGCAAAAAAGATTACTGGTGAGATTACAAGGATTGAAGCTGGAGACAATTTTAATCTGTTCTTTTCTTCGGTATTATCTATTTTGGAAAAATATTTAGCTTTAGTTCCTTCTAGCACTCAATTTGACAAGCAAGATGTGTCTTTGTTTGATCACCTGAGCACCACCAGCGCTATAGCCTGTGCATACTATAGGTATCTTAAACACAAGCAAATAGATAAAATTTCTGATCTGGACAGCTTAGAATCAGATAAAAGTGCAAAGCCATTTGCTGTATTGCAGGGCGATGTTTCAGGAATCCAAAATTTTATTTTAAAAGTTGAAGGTTCAAATCCAAGGGGTCTAACGAAAACCCTTAGGGGTAGATCGTTTTATATTGCAGCTCTCTCAAGAGCTGTTTCTTTAAAGATTATAGATGAATTTAAGGTAGTTCAGTCAAACATCTTTCTTGATGCGGGAGGAAAATTTTCTATTCTTTTACCGAATACGCCTTTTATTAAAGATAAGATATCAGAGATTAGAAGAAAGCTTGATGAATTTTTCTTTTCTAGGTTTGCGGGACTACTTAGTCTTAATCTCACTGAGCCAGTTGAGATGGGCGTAAAAGACTTCTCCATAAAGGGAGATGAGGGTGAAGAAGGATTTCTTGGAATCCATAATAAGTTAGGATACAACAACCAGCTTGCGAAATCGAACAAATTTTACAGTCTATTTGGTGAAGATAATTTGGTAGATGAAACTCTAAATAACTTACGTGAGAAATTAAGTAGTAATGATGTCTGCAATTTATGTGGTATCTTTCCAAAGGAAGAGGAAGATAAATGTTCTATCTGCAAAGCTATGGAAAAAATTGGTCAAAAATTAACCAAAGATCGATTTTGGGTTCTGTACAGTATAAATAACAAAAATTGTGATAATGAGATTGTATCTGGTGTATGTTTGGAAATACTAGAAAGAGAAGAAGAAGTAAAAGAGAGGCTATATGACTCTTTTGTTGTGGACAGATTCTTTGATGTTGGGAAAAATGATCCTATTATTGGCGCAAGAAGATGGATAAACAATCATCTGCCTTTTGGAAAAGATTTCCCTATTGATATCAGTTCTGATGAACCCAAGAATGGAACGCTTTGTTATTTTTGCACTGATAAATGCAAATTGGTTCCTGATAAAGACGAGATCAGTAGAAAAGATGTAAAAAATGGTCCGCTTACCTTTCAGTGTATAGCTACTTATAGTAGATTTTTTGCATCAAAAAACCAAGCTGAAAGAATAGGCGAGGATCACCTGGGTGTTTTAAAGGCAGACGTAGACAATCTGGGTAAACTTTTTAGAGACTCCATGAAGGAGAAATTTTCAATCTCAAGGGTTGCTACAGTGTCAAGGTTTCTAAATTACTTTTTTACAGAAGTTCTTCAGGATATTATTGAAAAAGATGTTGTAGAGGGTATAAAGTTTAACGCTATTTACACCGTGTATTCTGGGGGAGACGATCTTTTCCTTATAGGTCCATGGATTGTCCTGCCTGACTTTGCACTACATCTAAGCAAAGAGTTTAAAAAATTTACTGGGAGAGATTGTATAACCTTTTCTTGTAGCATAGAGATGTTTAGGCCTCGATTGCCAATCGGTAGGGCTGTGGAAATTGCTGATAAATCTCTTGAGATGAGTAAATCTGGTCGCCTGACTTTCGAAGAAGATACCCTTCTTAAATCTCAGAACAAAGCTAATAGTAATGAAAGAGAAAAAGGTAATGTAAAAGGAAATATTACAATTTTTAAGAATACGGTAAGGCTTTTCAAGAGATCCTCAGATAAATTTGGATTTGAAGACTTGCTCAAATATAGGAATAAACTTTATGAACTTTGCACAAAATATGGGGAAAAGGAGGGGAAGGGTCTAATCAATAAGTCATTTTTGTATAGACTACTTAATATCTACAGACCTATGTTCCTTGACGCTAAAGGTTATGAGGAAAAATATGGCAATGTGAAATTTACTGGTAATCCCAAAGTTCTTTCGTTTAGATATATCCCTCTTCTAAAAAGAGATATAAAGAGAAATATTGTGAAGGATAGAAAGGATAGAGAACTTGTAGAACAGAAATTAATGGATGATATTAATGTTCTAATGGGATTGGATGAAAAGGGAGAAGGCCAATTTTATATGAAAAACTTAAAGATTCCTGCATTTTTAACTTTGTATGAATTGAGAGGAGGAGAATAATAATGCCTTATAAACCAAACAGACCTAATGTTTCAAGTGCCCAAAGACCAAATGGGCAGCAATCAAATTCTAGGCAAAATTTTCAGCAATCAAGTGCTAGAGATAACAATGATTTTGTGGAATTTTCTTATAAAGATCCTGATGAGTTTTTGAAAAAATCAGAAGAGTTTGCAAGAAAATTGGCAGGTGATGGTGGCAAAGATTTAGGCAAATCACAGCTAAGAAAATTCTACGATCAGGTGATTAGTTTAAGAGATGAGGTTCTTCAGAAATCTTTCTCTGATGAAAGAATTGAGGTTGACAATATAATATTTAGGCTAAAGCTATTGCAAGCACGAGTGATTTATTTGGCTAATAGAAAATCAGGCAACGGTTTTTTGATAGCTGAAACTGCCAAGAAATATTTGCTTGGAATATTAGAGAGAGGCATATTTCTTTGTAAAAATGAAAAAGAAGTTAACGAAGCATTGAAAAGATTTGCTATGGAATTTGAAGCAATTTATGCATATTTTTATGCTTATGCAAAAGACTAATCTTAGGAGGTGCTAAATAATGTTAACATATAAGAGTTTGACAGGAAAAATTTATTGTGTAACAGGCTTAAGGGTTGGAACCAGCACTGGCTCTGTGGAAATAGGGGGTAACGATAATCCAGTTATCAGGAACCCATACAACGATGAACCATATATACCAGGATCTTCTATTAAGGGCAAGGTGAGATCTATACTTGAGTGGGAACAGGGTAAAGTTATAAACAACGGAAAGACTCACTCGTGTACGGATATTGATTGTCCTATTTGTAATATATTTGGAGTTAGTGCGTCTGATAGAATTGAGGCTGACTCAAACTCACCAAGGGTTTCTAGAGCAATTTTTAGAGACGCATTTTTGACTGAAGATACGAAAAAATGGCTTAAAGATAGAGATATAGTCAAGTTTACTGAAATAAAATACGAAAATGTTATAAACAGATGCACTGCAAAGGCGGAACATCCAAGGCCAGTAGAGAGAATCCCTGCGGGGGCAGAGTTCGATTTTTCTCTAAGCTTCAGGAAATTTAAAGAAGATGGCGAAAAATATTGGGAAATTCTCCTTAGGGGACTGAAATTGTTAGAAAATGATTCTTTAGGTGGATGTGGTTCAAGGGGTTATGGAAGAATAGAATTTAGAGATCTAAGGGATGAGAATGGGGAAAAAATAGATCTAAAATCAATAAGGTTATAAATAAAATATTGTTAAGTTTCTTACAAAGAGAGGTGATATCAATGAATCTTTTTAAGATAAGCCTTCAACCGCTCTCGCTTTTTCAGACTCCATTAAGATCAGACACCATTTGGGGGCATATATGCTGGGCGATTAGATTTCTAAAAGGGGAATCTGAACTAAAAAACTTTTTAGCAGAGTATAAAAGAGGTAATTTTCCTATTATAGTTTCTGATGCCTTCCCAGACGGCTATCTTCCTATACCAAGACATCCTGGCATTATTAAAGATTTTGATAAAACTAAATCTGACATTGATCTAAAGAAGCTAAAAAAAGCAAAATATATACCAATTTCTGTATACGAAAAATTAGAAGAGAGCTTTGATGCATTTTTAGAAAATTTTAAAACCTATTTTTCTAATAAAGACAGTATGCAAGATAGTATAGATAACTATTTTATAAAATTTGATGAGTGGCACTGCAGTATAAACAGAGTAACTGGCAATGTCGAAATGGGGATGCTTTTTTCAAAGGAATGCAGCTATTTTAAGGGAAAACCTATACCTGTAATATACGTAAAGTCAGTTTTTGATAAGCCATATATAGAAAAAATATTTAAATTTATAGGGGAAAATGGTTATGGTGCAGATGCATCAGTTGGAAGAGGTAGATTTGAATTTGATATTTCAGATGCAAACTTGCCAGATTCAAAGAATCCTAATTCTTTTGTAACGCTTTCTCACGGTTTTGAGAAAGTATCAGAATTTAAAAGGTGTTTTTATGATGTGGATATTAAGTTCGGGAAAGTTGGCAATAATATTAGTTATAATCCCTTTAAGAGGCCTACAGTAAGCTTTAAGCCTGGTTCGCTTTTTATACTAAAAGAAGATGGCCAGCCAAGTATTGCATATGGCAAAGTGAAGGACAATATTCATAGCAGTATAGATTTTGTACACGAGTGCTCATTGCTTTTTCCCCTTTATGTGAGGTGGCAAAATGAATAAAAGAGAAATTTTTGAAACCAAGACTTATAGTTTGAAAATCCTTTCTCCTATCCACATAGGTACTGGAGAGGATATAGATCCAATGGATTATGTCTATAAGGACAAAAGACTTTATAGGATTTCATCTGATAGCTTTTTTAAACTTCTTGAGAGAGGAGGATTGAAGGAAAGAATAATAAAAGAAGACGTTTCAAAACTAAATATTAAGACTATTGCACAAAATATCAATGACATCTTTGATATAAATAATGATGATTATATATACTACATAGAAATTGAGGATAATCTTAAGAATAGCTTTCCAGAAAAATATTTTAATCCGGATGCACAGATGCAAATTGGTCTTACACTTAGATCAGGGGACGACATTATAATTCCAGGCTCCTCGATCAAAGGCGCTATTAGGACTGCATTTCTAAACTTTTTATCGGAGAAATATAGTGGTGAGGATTACAATCACAGTTTACAAGGAAGAAACCTTATGTTAGAAAAAGATGATGAAAGAAATTTAAAAAATCCTATAAATGATCCTTTTAAGTTTGTTAGCATAGCTGATGTCTCTGTATCAAATAAAACTAAGGTAGTAGAGATGAGTAGGGTAGGCCCAAAAGGCAATGGAATTCCTATAGTAAGAGAGATTATCGTCCCGGATAAAGAGAAAAATAATTTTTTAACTATTTCGATTAAAACAAATTTAAGAGATCGTTGGGGTAGTGGAGGTTTCGGGATGCCCAGGCTAA
The DNA here is from genome assembly GCF_039822205.1 of Thermodesulfobium sp. 4217-1. Lineage (NCBI taxonomy): Bacteria > Pseudomonadati > Thermodesulfobiota > Thermodesulfobiia > Thermodesulfobiales > Thermodesulfobiaceae > Thermodesulfobium > Thermodesulfobium fumaratoxidans. The sequence continues at coordinate 34,967 of NZ_JBAGBW010000001.1, read as the reverse complement.
AAAAAGAATTAAAAGTTTTGAATCTAAAAAGTTTACTCGAAAAAACAGATGAGTTTTATAGGGGCCTTTTAAAGAAAGAGAGCTATTACTATAAACGCGTATATCCAGGCTTTGATGAAAGTTTTTTTACAGATATCGAAAAGGAAAAAGGTTATCTCCTAAGGCTTGGGTTTGGTTGTGGAAATTTAAGCTATACAGTTAAGAGTTGTGGCAAGGAGATAAAGCCTGGCAAGACAAAATTTTTGGTTAAATTAAAAAATAAAATGCTGCCATTGGGCTATGCGATATTAACCGAAAAAAATGAAACCTGCACAGATAGTTGAACTATTTTCTAATGGGAAGGAGAGGGAGGCGTATGATGCTATTGTTTCATGCGCCCCCTTTGTGGAGGTAAAGGATTCAGACCTTCATTTTGAGATGTACAAGATCTTGCTTTGCTTTGAGCTATTACCCCTTGCCGAAAAAGAATTAGAACTCTCAATTAGGGATAACCAGAAGAATCTGAAGGCAATATTTGCCATGGCTGATCTTTATGTAGAAGATTCCAGACTTGATAAAGCTGAAAAATTGTATATTGATTCCATAGATAATCTCCCAAATGAATCTGAACTATATGTTAGATATGGCTCTTTTCTCGAAATGCAAGACAAGACTCAAGCTGCGATTGAAGTCTATAAAAAAGCTTTAGACATAACAGGAGAACCTATTTTTAAGTCTCTCATAAAGGACAGGGAAAAAAGTTATGGTGCTGTATCAGAAGATGATGAGAAAGAAATTCTTGATCCAGAAGACAGACATATCTTAAAATTTTTGCAGCTTTTTAGAGGAAGAGAAGGGGTGTATGCCCGCCAGTGGAAAAATGCAAAGGGCGATCAAGGATATTCCCCGATAAGTGAACCCTTTACTATTGGAGTAGCCAAGAATCATATATTAGGCAATCTTACTGTGGGAGCGTATCAGCTAAGAATTGACAATAGCGTATGTTTTATCGTTTTTGATATAGACGTTGAGAAGTCGAAGCTTGCAGATTATTTTCAGAAACCAGCCGAAAGAAAAAGAATAGATTCTTTGTTATTAAACACTGCGCAGGAGATATACAATATCTGTGCTTCATTAGATATTTTGGCTTATATAGAGGATTCTGGTTACAAGGGTCGACATGTTTGGATTTTCTTGAAACAGGGGATTCAGGCTCACAAAGCGAAAAAATTTGGAAACTATGTAATTTCTAAGTTAGGTAACTTACCCAAGGAAATAAATATAGAGCTATTCCCAAAGCAAACGTTTGTAAAAGGTGGCGGGCTTGGAAATCTTGTAAAATTACCTTTAGGGATACATATAAAATCTGGAAGAAGAAGTATGTTTTTAAATCCCGATGGAACAGAACCAGAAAATCAGCTTATGTTTTTGATGGATGTCAAGTTAAACGATAGAGAAAAACTAAAAAATTTTATAGATAGCTTTCAGATAGGCAACTTGGACTTATCGCTGAATAAAAATTTTGAAAAAGAAATAGCAAATGAAATTGATAGAGTTATTTCGGATGAAGACGTAAAAGTTTTAGCTCCCCCAGAAGCAAAATATTCAGAACCTAAAGAATTCATAATAGATGAAGATTTAGAGTACCTAATTTTAAGGAGTTGCTGCCCTGTTCTTGGTATCCTTTGTGATAAAGCTTTTAGCGGGATTGGCTTAGACGTTGCAGAAATACAGGTTATTACATTTACGCTTGGCAATTTGAAATTTGGAAATTTTATTGTTAATGAACTTTTAAACAAAGCAGGCGTGATAGATACAAGACTTTATCTTAAAAAGCCTCTTCGTTCGAATCCTATGAGTTGCAACAAAATTAAAAACCTTATCCCAAATATTACATCCAATTACTGTTCGGAATGCTTTAATATGAAAGAAATATCCACATACCCAAACCCTTTGATCCATCTGTATAAGAAAGAAAATTTTTCAAAGTTGGATGCGGTTATCTTGAGGTTGATTGATCTGTCAAAAAAGAAGGAAGAAATAGAAATTGCATATAACTTAGCTTTAAATTTTGTTATCGATGAGCTAAGAAAAATAGATATGAGAGAAAGACAGATTGGCAATTACAAGGTCTTTATTGATGAGGAAAACAAATTGCAACTTTCAGATTCGAGTGAGAATTGATACTTTATATTGTAGAGCACGGAACAAGGATCCACAAAGACGCTGATAGGTTTGATATTTATAGAGGTTCAGAGCTTGTAAGAAGTTTTGTGTCCAGTCAAATCGAGAGTATTGTGGTTATGGCAAACGCATCTTTTACCCCACATGCTATAAACTATATTTTGAAAAATAACATTGACACTGTTTTCTTATCTTCTAAAGGAGTATATAGAGGCAGACTGATTGGTCAGATGCCAAAAAATGTTGAGCTTAGAATTATGCAGTTCAAGCTATATTTAGATGGAAATTTTGCGACAGAATTTGCAAAGAAGATTGTCTTTAGCAAGGCAAATAACTGTAGACATCTTCTTCAAAGATATAACTGGGACAGACGCAATGATAAGGTTAAAGACTGTATTAGCAAAATAAAATCTTTGGCCACAAAACTCGAGTTTATAGACGATATTGAACAGATTAGAGGTATTGAGGGAAAGATAGCAGCAATTTATTTTGATGCCCTATCAAATCTATTTATCCACAAAGAATTCAAATTTTTCGGTAGAAATAAAAGGCCGCCCCTTGACCCTATTAATGCGCTACTGAGTTTTCTGTATATTTTGCTATATCAAAGGGTTGAATCAGCGTTGTATGAATGTGGTCTTGACCCATATTTAGGTTTTTTCCATACTGTAGATTATTCAAAACCCTCTTTGGCTCTGGATCTAATGGAAGAATTTAGGGCATTAATTGATGGTTTGGTATTAAGACTGATTAATAAAAACATCTTTTCTTCTGAAGATTTTTGGTATAAAGAAGAATATGTCGAAGATAGTTCAGGAAAAGACATATACAGTGTTGAGGCGGTATATTTAAACATTGAAGGGGTGAAGAAAGCAATAACATATTTTCAGGAACTTTTAGAGAAGAGTAAATATATAAGCACTCTGGGAAACAATATTAATCTTTTTCAGGTGATAAGAGAACAATGTAAGATATTTGTAAGGTGTATAAGTAAAAATGAATTTTATCAACCCTTTACCCAAAGACAATGAATATCAGCTCTTATTCATTCTATGTAATTTCTTATGATGTGGTTGATAACAAAAAACGCTATAAGATAGCTAAGCTTTTGGAGGGTAAAGGGACAAGGGTCCAAAAAAGCGTGTTTGAATGTTATCTTACAGAAAAAGAATTAATTAGATTAAATAAAGAAATAATGAAGAGAATTAATCCAGACACTGACTCAGTAAGGATATATCTTCTTTGTAAGCGTTGTAAGTCTGCAATTTCTGTTTTGGGCAACGGTGTCCCTCAAGAACTTTCTGAATACGATATCTTGTAAGTTTCCTAAATTTTCATTTCAAATTCTAATCAAATTTTTGGAGGTAAAAAATGACAAACAACACTAAATTTATATTTTTGTTGGTGGCTGTATTTTTTTTGGTTACTTTTTTCTTAAGTTCAAGCCAATTAAAAACTGCAAATGCTAGCTATAAGGGAAATATTGCGCTTATATGTTTTTATGAAGGAGAAATGCAATCAACATTTAACAAAATTTGTTTCTACGATTGCCTTGGCACCATGTATGCTATAAACGTAAAACCTTACAAGTTGTGCCCATCAAGTATAGATAAGGATTAAAATAAAAACTGCAGGGGGGAGATAAGATGAATCTAAGTCCTTCGTCTTTAAATCTTTTATTAACCTGTTCGTATGCATATAGGTTAAAGTATATAGATAAGGTTCAACCAAAATTCAATATTAATACTGTTGCAGGTTCAGCATTTCATTTCACTCTATCAAGATTTTTTAAAACAAACAGCTTTGACCTAGAAAGTTCATGGAAAGAATACCGATACTATAATCCAGAGACATTGACTTTGTCAGTGCTTGAAGAGGATAAAATTAAAAACAATTTGTTTGCTATGCTTAGGCTTTACGAACCATTTGCCAGAGATTTAAAAGTAATCTCTTCTGAAGAAGCATTTAGTATGGATATTGGTAATATAAGGTTTCAGGGCATCGTAGATGCTATTACTGAGGATTCTATAATAGACTTTAAAACTACCACTAGAATTCCATCTAATATAACAAGTTCTCATATCATTCAAACCTCAATTTATTCTATATTGACAAACATAGATAGGGTAGAGTTGCATTATATTTCTGATAAAAGAGTAGTTATTTATAAAACTCAGATTTCAAATGAAATGAAAGAAAAAACATTAATGGTAATTGAAAGCGTTAAGGATATTTTGGAGAATAAAACCTTTATACCTAATGGACTAATTCATCCATATGCCTGTAAATGTTGTTCTGTTTCTAATTTTTGCTGTTTTTCAGATGGGATTTCTTAAATAATCATGTTTATTGTTCGAAAAAGATATTGTTATTTTACAAGATAATATGCTATATTAAAATTTAGATAAAAAGAGCACCTTGACAATTGAATAACGTTATTATTTTAACTGTATACTGGTATCCCATTGAGTATTAAAAAATGGCTTAAATTCGTTTTTATCCGAGGAAAATTTTTTGGCTTAATAAAGCTACAGATTGGGGTATGGTATTGTTGAAAATTATGATAGAAAATCATACCCACCCCTTTCGAGGATTTCGTATGTTTGACTATTGATAAATAAAGGTTTATGATGTGTACAGTTAGAAGAATTCCCTGAAGAATAAGGGATTGCGACCTTCTATGGGAAGTGTATGGACTACGCCTCCCATAGGTTAGAAGAATTCCCTGAAGAATAAGGGATTGCGACAATAAATACGACCCTCATGACCTTCAAAAACTCCATACAGCAGTTAGAAGAATTCCCTGAAGAATAAGGGATTGCGACTAAAATCGTTAACGATCTGATTCAGATCGTTCACACTTGACCGTTAGAAGAATTCCCTGAAGAATAAGGGATTGCGACACCCAGAACCTATCTGGGTCCTGGAGCCAGGTTATCCACCTGGTTAGAAGAATTCCCTGAAGAATAAGGGATTGCGACAAAGAAAACCTCAAAATACATTTCCAAATCTAAACACGGCTTGTTAGAAGAATTCCCTGAAGAATAAGGGATTGCGACATAAATTTTCTTCAAGGAACCAAGTTGTTACAACCTGTTAGAAGAATTCCCTGAAGAATAAGGGATTGCGACCAGATGGTAACCCACCTGGCATCAATCTTTACTACTGGCCTGAGTTAGAAGAATTCCCTGAAGAATAAGGGATTGCGACTATACGGGGACCAATTCGGTAAAATCAACTAATCTACACAGTTAGAAGAATTCCCTGAAGAATAAGGGATTGCGACAGGGGGTAGGCCCTGCAGTAATGCAGGGCTGGTAGCAAGTTAGAAGAATTCCCTGAAGAATAAGGGATTGCGACTCTGTGAGACCAGGTATATCCCCCCTTCCCTCTTATTGTTAGAAGAATTCCCTGAAGAATAAGGGATTGCGACTATACGGGGGTTAACTTGCAAATTTCATACTCCACCCCCTTTACTGTTAGAAGAATTCCCTGAAGAATAAGGGATTGCGACGAGTCTATTTGCTTATAGACTCCAAGGCCCCTGATGGGGCCTGTTAGAAGAATTCCCTGAAGAATAAGGGATTGCGACTTACCTGGGGCGTATTGAAATCCTGCAAAATCCCATGTTAGAAGAATTCCCTGAAGAATAAGGGATTGCGACCAATCATGATAACCATTTCTTTCATTTCTTTCTCTTTTGAATTTGGTTAGAAGAATTCCCTGAAGAATAAGGGATTGCGACTACAACATTCAAACGGGTTGCCCCAAACACTTTTAAGGAACACAGTTAGAAGAATTCCCTGAAGAATAAGGGATTGCGACAATTCCTTCATCTCTTTTGCATCGTTTTTCATTGTTTAACCTGTTAGAAGAATTCCCTGAAGAATAAGGGATTGCGACACCTCAACCTTTACAGCTTTAAATACCTCAAACTCAAAAGGGGTTAGAAGAATTCCCTGAAGAATAAGGGATTGCGACTGTGATGCACATCCCCCTTCTTCCTCGTACCGACATAGAAGGTTAGAAGAATTCCCTGAAGAATAAGGGATTGCGACTTTGTCAAGATATCTTGTGCTTGACCTTACTTTTTTGATCTGTTAGAAGAATTCCCTGAAGAATAAGGGATTGCGACCCCCCAGTGGTAAACAGGATTGTATTCTTTCCACTTCCACTGTTAGAAGAATTCCCTGAAGAATAAGGGATTGCGACCTATTCTATCTATTCTGAGAACAGGGACTCAACCGAGTCCCGTTAGAAGAATTCCCTGAAGAATAAGGGATTGCGACTATTTTCCAGGCATCATCAACCCAGACTCTGTCTGGGTCCTGGAACGTTAGAAGAATTCCCTGAAGAATAAGGGATTGCGACTTGTCCACCTGGCTCCTACCTTTACTGCTGGCCTTATGTAGAGTTAGAAGAATTCCCTGAAGAATAAGGGATTGCGACGAACCACGTGGTAACCCACGTGGTTCCTACACTAACGAGGTTAGAAGAATTCCCTGAAGAATAAGGGATTGCGACAATAAATAAGGCCCTCATTACCTTCAAAAATTGCATGTAACAGTTAGAAGAATTCCCTGAAGAATAAGGGATTGCGACATTATCCTCTCTGAACCAAGTGGTAACCCACTTGGTCCCAACGGTTAGAAGAATTCCCTGAAGAATAAGGGATTGCGACTTTATCAGTGGGACTGTTCTTTAAATCAACACAGTACGTTAGAAGAATTCCCTGAAGAATAAGGGATTGCGACAAAAATTGCATACATTTTTGACCTCCCTTTTTCGATTTTTGGTTAGAAGAATTCCCTGAAGAATAAGGGATTGCGACCTGTAGATCTGGGGAAATTTCCCCCAAGATAAAAACTACTCCCGTTAGAAGAATTCCCTGAAGAATAAGGGATTGCGACTTTTCAAAATTTTTTGAACCTGCCAACATTCTACCAAGTTAGAAGAATTCCCTGAAGAATAAGGGATTGCGACTGGCTGTGTCTTCTTATATACCGAACGCAAAGCAAAAAAGGTTAGAAGAATTCCCTGAAGAATAAGGGATTGCGACTTTTTACTCGTCCCTATCATATACGGAGCACTGATGGTTAGGTTAGAAGAATTCCCTGAAGAATAAGGGATTGCGACATGCAATGCCCCCTTCATTGCATGGGTGAGAGAATGTTAGAAGAATTCCCTGAAGAATAAGGGATTGCGACCAGAGAGATACGGCCTTTTTCACTGCCTTTTTCAAATTCGTCAAGTTAGAAGAATTCCCTGAAGAATAAGGGATTGCGACTTTCTCACACTCTTCTTCAAACTCACTAAGTCCATTTTTAAGTTAGAAGAATTCCCTGAAGAATAAGGGATTGCGACTTTTTATTGCCTCCCATATATTTTTTTTTTTAAAGTCCTGGTTAGAAGAATTCCCTGAAGAATAAGGGATTGCGACTTCTTTGCCATCAATTACGATGGCAAGTTTTTTAAAATTCGTTAGAAGAATTCCCTGAAGAATAAGGGATTGCGACTAAGGTACATAGCCTTCCACACTACAAAAATTAAGAAGGTCCTCCCAAGTTAGAAGAATTCCCTGAAGAATAAGGGATTGCGACAAGGCTTCCAGTGCCCCTACAAAAGGCACTGCCACCCCAGGGTTAGAAGAATTCCCTGAAGAATAAGGGATTGCGACTGTAAACCTCCCATAAATTTTTTTTGAATAAAAGCCCTGGTTAGAAGAATTCCCTGAAGAATAAGGGATTGCGACTTGTCCATTTTCCAACCTTGACAGCTGGCCTTATATGGACCAGTTAGAAGAATTCCCTGAAGAATAAGGGATTGCGACTAACATTTCGTTTAACCTGTATAGGTTTACCTCCCCGTTTAGTTAGAAGAATTCCCTGAAGAATAAGGGATTGCGACCCCCCTGTTGTGAATAAAATTATGTTTTTACCTGTAGAGCTTGTTAGAAGAATTCCCTGAAGAATAAGGGATTGCGACTCGAATACTACAAATCTTTCTCCCTTACTCATCATTTCTAGTTAGAAGAATTCCCTGAAGAATAAGGGATTGCGACCCGGTAGTAAACAGGATAACATTTTTACCGGTGCTACTATCCTTGTTAGAAGAATTCCCTGAAGAATAAGGGATTGCGACCTACCCACGTATGGCAGGCTTAAAACCTCTTTACCGTCGAGTTAGAAGAATTCCCTGAAGAATAAGGGATTGCGACGGGATATTGCCCCCTGTAGTAAATAAGACAACATTTTGTTAGAAGAATTCCCTGAAGAATAAGGGATTGCGACGTAAAGGGCACTACACTAAATGGGTCTTCTTCCTTAAACCACGGTTAGAAGAATTCCCTGAAGAATAAGGGATTGCGACTTACCCACGTGGCTCCAACTCTAACAAGCGGCCTAGTTAGAAGAATTCCCTGAAGAATAAGGGATTGCGACTCTTCCCACGAAGAGAAGAGCTTTTTTCCTACAGAGATGTTAAAGTCAATTTAAATTCCCCACCTGTGGCGCATTTATTTTCCCCAGTTTGTCTTACTTACTTTTTTATCAACTCCTTCATCCTGTAGCTCTTACCAGTTATTTTAAAAACATAGCAGTGGTGTATGATTCTATCTGCTATAGCAGATGCGAGAACTGCATCCCCAAATACATTTGCCCATTCCTCAAACGGTCTATTCGTGGTTATTATAATTGAGCCATTCTCATACCTCCTTCTTATTATTTCAAAGAACTCATCTACTGCATTTGTATCTATCCTTTTAAACCCTATTTCGTCAATAATTAATAGATGAACATCGAGTAGATCTTTTAAAGTGTTGTAATAAGTACCATCTCCTTTTGCAATTAAGAGTTTGTTTAAAAGATCGCTCGTGTGTATCATAATAACTTTGTATCCAAGCTTTATAGCTTCTATGCCTAAAGCATTTGCAAGGTGAGTTTTTCCTACTCCTGGATTACCCATAAACACTATGTTCTTCTTTTCTTTAATGTAATTGCAAGAAGATAGATCCAATATCATTTTTCTATTTAGTTCTGGTTGATAGAGGAAATCGTAATCTAAAAGTGTTTTATTAGGATCAAGCTTTGAACTTGAAAATCTCTTTTTATAAGAATTAGTCTGTCTGTTGGTAAATTCATCTTCTATTAATAGAGACAAAAAATCTATATAGCTTAAATTAGATTCAATTGCAAAGGCATTTCTTGCTTCTATAGATTTTGCTATACCTTGAAGTTTTAGCTTTGATAGTTTGTTTATTATATCTTTCACTCTTGACCTCTTGTAAGCCTATCGTAGATTGATAAGTCATTAGCAAAACCACCTGCTAAACAAATACCACTGGTCTCTTTATTGTTGTATATACCTTCCTGAATTATCTTCTTTATGGATAGATAGTTATATATGCCATAGAGATTTGCTCTTTTTAAAGATTGGTTAATAACTTCATTGCTGTATATATCTTTTAGGTGTAGTATGCCAGAGATAATTCTATGATAACTATTAGGTTTTAAAGATTTTAATTTGAAGAAAAAATCTTTGGCATCTTTACCAATTTCTCTCATCTTTTCTTCGTATTCATATGGCCTTGATAAAAAGTGTTCTAACTTTGGATTGTGAATTTTGTTTGTTATGAATTCACCTTGAGATAAAGATATCGAGTGGACTGCAACTTCTCTTAAGTGTTTATCATATATTCTTAACAAAGAACCATTTGATTTTATTGTAAGCTCCTGTCCTATATATTCTCTTGGTACAGAATAGTAGTTGTATTTGTACGATATATGGGAGTAAGCGTTAACAGTCCTTTTTTGAATATCAACAATTTCATATCTTTCAAGAGGCAGAGCTGTAAGGTGCATTCTTTCTACTGTTTCAAATTCATTTTTAGGTATTTTTCTTGTTGTCCCATGAAGTCTTGTATTGCAGATATTATTAATCCAATATTTTAGTTTTTCTGAAGCATCATAATAATCTCTTGTGTCAAGACCCTTTAAGAAATTATTTTTAACATACTTAATGCCAGACTCTACCTTGCCCTTATCTGTTGGTGTCCTTGGTCTGCAGGTTATTGGTTCGCAATTATAGTGTTGGAGAAGTGCTGCATATTCTTTTTGGATTAATGGCTCATAAAAGCTTGTTTTTAGAACCGCTGATTTTAGGTTGTCTATACTGACTACTCTGGGAACTCCTGTAAAGAATTCAAAAGCGTTTATATGACACTTTATGAAAACAGAAACGCTCTGGTTAGTAACAAGCTCATAATAAGAGTATCTACTTGATGAGAGTTTCATACAAAATATCCAGACCTTAACCTTCTTTCCATTTTTTTCAAAGTATCCTGCATATCCAAAATCCACCTGCGCCTCTTGTCCTGGTGGTGTAATTACAGGCATATATGGAAAATTAGGACCTTTTAACTTTGCTACATATCTTTTTACAGCAGAATAACTTATTGAAATATTCCTTTCTTCCAAGAGTTTCTGATGCATAAGCCTAGCGCTTAGTTTGTTCTGAAGACCGTTAAGCAAAAAATCTTTATAATCATCTAAAATACTCTTTCTTTCTATAATAGGTGGTTTTATTCCTTCTGATTTAATCTTGTCCCTTATCTTTCTTACGGTCTTTCTATCCAAATGCAAGTCACGTGCTATTTGAGATATATTCTTGCCTAAGTCCAACATACTCTTTACTGAATAGTACATACAAATCTCCTTCATATTTTTACCTCCTAACATAGGAGGTATTTTATATTTTATTGTGGGGAATTTAAACGCTCCCTACCTGGGGAATTTATAGTACCATTAACACTATCCAGGAACTGCTATCAGATTTTGATAATGACGATTCTAATGAAATGATATTGAAAAATATTTTTAATAGGCTTAAAGACGAACTAAAATTAGAATCTAAAGATGATGCTCAATTATCAAAAGATTTGCAGAATAAATACGAAGCGAAGATATCAATCCTTAAAAAATATTTTATCAAGCACTATAAAGAAGGCTATAACATAACTCCCAGGGATAGGTTGAAAGAAAAAGTTCTTTTAAATTTTATAAGAAATATATTATAAAGATTAATTTACTTGTTTGAAAATATCCTTTGAATATTTTTCTATATCTCCAGGGGTAAGCATATGAAATTTTTCTTTCACTGCGATAAAGTATCCACTGATCAATTCTTTGGGTATTATAATATTGGAATTCATTCCTACAGGCAATTTACTTCTGATATGTAACCATGGCTCTTCCAGATGGGTAAACCTTTCCAGTGTGTTTCCGCTATAACAGCAGAAGTTTTTAATGACACTGTCTAATATAGCTTTTTCTGAAGTTGTAAAAACCGATTCGTCGAAATCTCCAATGCTTTCAATGGGATCAAATTTATAGGACGAATATTTGTTGTATATATCTCTGTAAACCGGCCCGTGAACCCATGCTTCACAATCATCGTCAAAACAAAATCTTTTTTCAAAGGCATAATAAAAGCCCTGAACATAATATAGAGCTTTTTGTAAAGCCAGTGGGGTTATGTCTTCACATTTATAAAGCATATATTGAATTATCAAATCTAACTTTGATCCCGAGTTTGCTTGCTTTCCAAGCAGCTCATCCACCTTTCGTTTACTTTTTTCATATGTATGAGATGATCTTAAATTATCTTTATTTTTATCCAATAATTCTTTATAATACGCAGGGTCATCATAAATTCTTTGAAGAATTTCTGAATACTGATTTGTGGGCATATCTCCATCGCAATATCTCGAAAAAGTCATTTCACCCCAGCCTAAAAGCAATGAAAGCGGACGTTTTCCGATATTATATCTTTTAGGAATTTCCAATATTTTTTCCAGCGAAATAATGTTGTTTTTTTGGCGATAAGAATCATATAGTGCCTTAAGATTTTCGTCTTCTATGTCAGCTACATAAATCTCACTCTTACATTCTTTGCATACAGCTCTTTTTCCAGAGTATTCATAATCTTTACCTTTGAGCCTTGCCTTGATCAATGCAGTTTCTACCGAATATTTAACATCTCTTCTGCATTCCTCGCAAAAAGTCATTTTTCTATTCATAACACACCTCCTCTTAAATCTTTTGATTGATTATCGGAAAAGATAGTCAATCGGTTTGTTGCGCTTGTGAAACGATACTACAACAACTATTTTTCTATTTTTAGTTTCAATTACATTAAATTTAATATAAATGTCAATTGTTTCTTCTATGCTATCGAAGTTAAATAGCTGAACCTGCGGACAAAATACATATAAAACTTCCCATTCGAACCCTTCTTTTGTATTTTGCAATGAATGGCAAAAATCTATTGTTTTAATGCTAAGCAAAATCTTTTTTTGTTTTTTTGGTGTTTAGGTTATATTCAACTATAAAATCTCTGTTTTCTTGTCTATTTTCATTTTTTGATACAATAAATCGGTCTTCTCTGATACAATCTTGTATCCTTTCTCGAATCAAATCAATCTGCTCTTAAGTGAAGCTCTGATTATGGTGCTGATTCATTGAATCACCTCTTTATGATAAAATGATACTATATTTATTTTTTTTGTCAAATTTAATGTATCAATTAATACATTTTTAAAATTTAATTGATTTACAAAGAATATTTTATTATATATTTTCTGTGCCTTGAGGCGTTACTTCCATTCCTAATTCCTAATTATATTTGGCGGGGGTGAAATTTTCGTATATTACGCAAAAGCCAGCCTTTTAATTGTTTGTTTCTGCCTCTAAAATAAAATTTATTCCTTAAACAATCTCATGTATTCTTCAAAAACAAAAATTCGATTTCGTTGATATCCAGTTTTTTCAACCAATATTTTCTTTTCAACAAATACCTGAACCAGATTATTCGCTGCTCTTGGTGAAAGTCCAGTCATTTTTTGGACATTTCCTACATTTACAACTGGTTTTCTGAAAAGCTTATGCTGAAAATCCATCGCATGTTTTGACCTTTTGCCCATTGTTAAAATACGATTTTTTTCTATATCTTCTTTTAAACGAATTATTTGTTGCAATGTTTCTACTGCATTACTAGCGGTTAAAATGATACCGGTCAAAAAATATCTTATCCATTGTGCAAGGTCGTTTTTTGTTCTGACAAAGGTCAAATTATCGTAATACAAAGTTTTGTTCTTTTCAAAAAAGCTTGAAAGATACAGTAAAGGTTTTTCAAGTATTCCATTTGCAACAAGATAAAGTGTAATTAATAATCGACCAACTCTACCATTTCCATCCAAAAATGGATGTATGGTTTCAAACTGATAATGAGCTATAGCAATTTTTACTAAGTGTGGAACCCTAATCTCATGGTTGTTTAGAAAATTTTCAAAATCAAAAAGTAATTCTGGTAATTCTGTGTTCGCAGGCGGAACAAATGCTGCATCGGCCAATGTAGTGCCACCGATCCAGTTTTGTGAATGCCGAAATTCACCTGGAGTTTTGCGTTCGCCTCTGCCAATTGATAATAAAACTCTATGTGTATTTTTTATTAACCTATTTGATAGAGGCAGGATTTTTAGCTCTTCTATAACATTATTCATAGCGACAACATAGTTATTAACTTCTTTCCAATCATCGCGCTTTTCTGGATCTATATCTTTTTCATCATTAAGAGCCTCTTCAATATCTGTTTTTGTCCCTTCAATGCGACTTGATACAACAGCTTCCTTAAATACATGCATAATAATAAACATATCTGTATCGGGCACTAAGCGTGAAAAAGAGTTTAATTCTCCTAGTTTTAAAGATGCTTGCTCAAGTAGCTCGTTAATTGTTTCATCTGTCCATACGAATGTATGGTTGATTTTTTCAGGTACAAAATAAGAATATTTATAGCCTTTTTTATAAACGCCGGCTGTGAAATTTTTAATATTCATTTTGCTCACCAAAGTAAATTATAAATTCTTTTATTTTACTTTTAGCCTTGAAAGTAAAATAAGAAAAGCCATATTTTACCTTTACTAAGTTTCCAGCAATCTTCTCAAAAGTTGCTTTCTTGTTTTTTCTCACCTATTTTCGCCCTCCAAAAGTTTATTAAATAAACTTAAACTGCTCAGTCATACCTTGCTATAAAGTATTTCGTTTATATTACCACCATTTTTCAATGTTTTTTAAACCAACTTTGATCGCAAATTAAATGGCTATTTAAAGATTTATTGCATTTTTAAATATCTCTCAGAAATTTTGAAGGTTACATGCTCCTGACTTTTGCAGCAAATAAAATAAAACAAGCCCACAAATGCCTTTGTAGCAATGTTTTATGGACTTTTTAGTTTTACATATAGTTGTTGCATATTCAGGATTTAAATTCCCCCTATGATTCACTCGTCCTATAGCGCACTGTCAATTTACAAGATTGGGATGATCTGAAAGTGATAGGCTGGAAATATTGAGAAGAGTTATTAAAAGTTTATTCTTATCTATTTGATTAATTCAGATTTTTATTTAATGCGGCCGAGGATATTTCACCTTCCTCGGCCTATTTATTTTGTTCTTTATATTAGCTCAACTGTTCCTGATCTTGTCTATCAATTTTCTGTTGGCCCTCTTTAGAACTTGAAACTTAGCTTTGCATCGACCATTGACGCGCTGTAATTATTGCGTCCAATCTCCGTGTTGGAATCGAGATGCACTGAAAAGTTCTTTCCTGAATATACATTGATATTTGCGCCAATTATTCCGAAGTCTCTGCCCAATTGCTGGGACTGGAAATTGAATGGTATTCCAACCTGTGCAAGGCTAGCATTAATGTTTCTGCTGTCGTTGGCGAACTCGTGTGCGTAGTTCGCATACAATTGGTATTTAACCAAAGCCTTGCCATACTTTACGGTGCTATCAAGTCTTACGCCTGGGCTGAATTGAAGCGATTCGGCGTGCTGTGAACCAACTTGCAGATCGAGCGAGTTTGCCCCCGTTTCGTCAAATCCATTGATCCAGATGCTGGAATATGAGAGGCTGGCCATAGGCGTGATTACAACGTTTCCGACTCTCAGATTGTAGCCAGCTTCTCCGTAGCTATTCAACATGTTGCCTGTTGTGGAACCAGATGCTGTACGGTTGATAAAAGAGATTTGACGATTCGTGTTAAAAGAGTTCACAGTGTATCCTGCCGAACCGAAGGCATAGAATTTGCCTGGGAAGTAAGATGCATATAGGATGATTGGTACGGTTTCGTTTTGCACATTTCCCATATTATTGTTGAAGCCTGCATAAGTATGGGCATATCCACTGGCTACGCCGACAAGCAGGTCCTTTCTTAATCTGTAATCTGCTCCTACGGTAAGCCCGACAATGGAAAAATTATAACCTGTCTCGTTTGCTGTAGAATCCTGAGAGCCCCAGGAAACTTGTGGATCGGCATAGAAACTCCAACCGTTTAACTTTTTTGTCTCATTAGGTCCGTAGAACCCGGTATTTTCTCCTGAAAGTCTGGCATATCGATCGCTTGTGATTCTGTCGATGATATCTTGTTGGAAGAAGTTGGATGCCGCAAAACCTAGATTGGCTAAAGAGGCCGCCATATCAGGTGAGATCTGTTGATAGGCGTTGGCAACTGAATTGGCTTGGGAAGTTGGTATGCTGTCGATAGTGTGCAAAACAGTCCCGATATCTCCTGTAGTGGTTGCGGAAATATCGTTCAGCATATTTCCAACCTGCCGTTGATTCTGTGTCAGAGTGAGCACCGAGTTAGTGTAATTTCGAGCTGCGCTGATTGTTATTCCTGGGTCGGGTATACTTCCTGCTATTCCCACCAAAGTCGCTGTGAAATTGGCAACCGTGGGCGTGCCTGTTATATTTTGTGCGTCCTTGATAATATCAAATGTTTGGCCAGGGATAGGGACAAATCCACCCTGGAGCACCGGTTCTATCGTGCCACCATTGAACTGAACTGTCCCAGTGTTGGACATTTCGAGCCAGTTATAGTTGCTAGACGAGGCTATTCCTATTTGCAAGGCTGAGTTTTTGCCCTGTATATAATTGCCGGTAAAAATTGACCCAGCTTTTGATGGCATAAAGACCCCGCCTTCATTGTCAAGGTTTCCGTCGATGGAGCTTGTGCTAAGTATTCCACCGTTTAGGTGATAAGTGCCGCTGTTCATTTCGATGCCGTATTGGGCATTATTGCCGGTAACTATATTGATCCCACCGGTCTGGGTGAAAGTTCCTGCATTAGAGCCTCCTACCCATTCGAAATCGGCCTGCAAGACGCCTCCGCTGAGATTGTACTTTCCCGTGCCTGTGCCCGCGCCAATTGAGTCAAATAAGTCCGTACCTACAAGCAGGCCGTTGGTGACCGTATTTGTCCCACCCGTCTGAGTGAAGGTCCCTGTGCTCCCTGCATCGCCAATATCCTCGCCGGGTATGTAACCCGAGGTTCCTGGAGTCCCGTTCCCGCTGGCAGTAAGCGTACCTGCGCTGAGATTGTATGTGCCTGTGCCGGGCGTGATATTTTTGGTTGGAGCCAAAGGATAAGTTACTTGGGACCCGACAAACAGTCCTGCCAGGACCGTATTTGTTCCACCCGTCTGATTAAACGTTCCAATTCCTTGACATGTACCGATGACTTCGCCGCCGATAGAGCCAACCAATCCGGAAGCAATAAGGCTGCCTCCGCTGAGGTTAAACGTGCCTACGCCGCCTACACCTGCCCCGTAAATGTCTGACCCGACAGCCAGGCCGCCATCTGTGGCTATATTTGTCCCGCCTGTTTGATTAAAAATCCCTGTACCTCCTGCGTCGCCAACGACCTCGCCACCATCTCCTGCAGTAACGTCTGCTACTGCAGTTCCGCCTGTGTTAAGGATGCCGCCGCTAAGATTGTATATGCCTATACTTCCTTTAACTAATTTATTAGAATAGCGCCATGCAGCGTCAGATCCTATAAATACTCCATTGTTGTCCAGGTTTTGCCCGCCTGTCTGATTGAACGTACCTATACCTGCGCTATCTCCTATTAGCTCAGCTCCGGAAGCTTCGAGTAATCTGGTAACAACAATTGTGCCTCCGCTGAGATTATATGTGCCAGTTGAGGTTTCACCCGATACGAAAACATCTGATCCGACAAACATCGAGCCGCCCGTTATGGTATTTGTCCCGCCTGTCTGAGTGAACGTGCCTGTGCCTCCGCTGACTCCTATATATTCCCACGAAAAACCAGCGTTTGTTCC
Source organism: Thermodesulfobium sp. 4217-1 (assembly GCF_039822205.1). Lineage (NCBI taxonomy): Bacteria > Pseudomonadati > Thermodesulfobiota > Thermodesulfobiia > Thermodesulfobiales > Thermodesulfobiaceae > Thermodesulfobium > Thermodesulfobium fumaratoxidans. The sequence goes on along the minus strand of NZ_JBAGBW010000001.1, from coordinate 17,620 downwards.
CAGTGCCTGTAGATTGCCAGTTCCGCTGAGGTTGTAGGTTCCGATTCCAGCTTTACCATTTCAGAATATATCAGAACCTATATATAATCCGCCTGTGATCGTACTTGTCCCGCCCACAACAGTATTTGTCCCACCTGTCTGAGTGAACGTGCCTGTGCCTCCTCCATCGCCTATTAACTCGCCAGGCATGAAGTCAGCCGAGCCAGATATTCCATTTCCAGTGGCACTAAGTGTCCCACCACTGAGATTGTATGTTCCCGTACCCGTACCCGAGTAATTTATGCCAACACCCAGACCGCCCACAACAGTATTTGTCCCGCCTGTCTGAGTGAACGTGCCTGTGCCTCCACCTACACCTATGGCTTCGCCAGGTGCGAAAACAGTTGAACCTGATGCCCAGTATCCATTAGCAGTAAGTGTCCCGCCACTGAGATTATATGTACCAGTGCCACCCCCGCGCGCGTTGTTTTGTAGGGCGTAATTGATGTTGGAGCCCACAAAGAGTCCCGCCTCAACAGTATTTGTCCCGCTAAATTGGTTGAACGTTCCGATTCCGCGCGTTGTGCCAATTACTTCGCCACCAATGGCTGGAATAATGGTGATGGATTCAGGCAACGGGGAAGCAGAGAGGCTCCCCCCATAGAGATTGAACACGCCTACGCCGCCATAGCCCGATCCGTAAACGTCTGACCCGACAGCCAGGCCGCTCCATGTGGCATTATTTGTCCCGCTAAATTGATTGAATGTCCCAATACCACCGCCGTCGCCTACTACTTCTCCACCCCTAGCATTGCCTGCTATCGCTCCGCTTGTTATAAGGATGCTGTCCGCACCGCTGAGGTTGTACACCCCCGTGCCTCCCGTGTGCGCGGTCTTGTAACCGCTATACACCCACTCGGTATCAGAGCCGACAAATACGCCATTATTGCAGTTGTTGGTCCCGCCTGTTTGGTTGAATGTCCCGTTTCCCCCGCTGTCACCGATTGCCTCGACGCCCGTCCCCGGCCCAGCGTTTCCACCCACTCCCTGTCTAGTAGAAGTAATGGTTCCTGCGCTGAGATTGTATGTACCCGTGCCACCCTTGCCCGACCCCAAGACGTCTGACCCAACAAACAGTATGCCGCCTGGCATGTTGTTGGTCCCGCCCGACTGGTTGAAGGTCCCCGTGCCGCCGCTAACTCCTATATATTCCCACGCAGCGGGCACAGTGGTTATCACCACATTGAGGTTGCCGGTCCCGCTGAGGTTGTAGGCTCCAAGAGCGTTGTACTGCGCGCCTACATTGAGCGTATTGTAGACTGTATTTAGGTAACCCGCCTGGTTCATTATTCCGCCGTTCAAGCTCAGACCAACCGATTCATTGTTGTATGAAGTGTTCGTAGTGATACTATAAGGGGAGTTGCCCACGCTCGTGTCAACGGTGAGGCTTGCTGCTCTGACAGGGATCTGCCCCCATAGCTGTGCAACTGCCAGAAATGAAAGGGAGAAAAACAAAATTTTCACACTTCTGCCACACAGCACCGAACTTATTTCCACCCATCTTTTAGAGCACTTTAGCATTGATTTATGGTATTCTTCCTTAACGCCTACTGCAAATAAATCTATATATGTTCTGATGTTTTTTCTTATGGAGTTTTTTGGTATTGCAAAAACATCTCTGATAGGGGTAGGATTCCATCCTTCATTTTTGAAGAATTTTAAGTAAATTGGACATATTATAAAGCGATTTTTTCTAAAACATTCCTGCAATACTTCCCGAATCAAATTAATATTATCCTGAATATGCCCCCGAATGTAACTTTGACCCATATACTATTCCTCCCTGTTTTTTGAAAAACTGAAATTAAATTAAGCGAATAATAAGCGATTTTTTCTAAAAATTTTTTTAGCATTCCCAAGAATCAAATTAATATTATCCTGAATATGCCCCCGATTTTAATGCCGTCTTATATGAGGTACCTCCCTTAAATTACCTCCCTGTGATGAAAGATACTATATAGCTATTATATTGTCAAATTTAATTTATCAATATTATGTAAAAAATCTAAATCATTGTCGAACATTGCTGGGATAGCGCGGATCAAATATATTTAATTCTGAGGACTATATTGCATTTTAAATGTCTCTCAGAAATTTTGGAAGAAATATAATTATAAATTTGCCTAAAATAAAAAAGAGCTGGCATTTTAAGCCAGCTCTTTACTGATTAGGTGTGTCTAAATTGTCTCTATTTTTGCAAATATTGGCTCGTGCAGTGGGACTATGATGTCGGCCATCTCTTTAACTTTTACTAAAATATCGTATGCTTCGTATGAATTTATCAGGGTCCCTGGAGGTATTACTTCCATTCCCATCCCCATTACATTTGGTGGCGGGTTGAAGTTCTCGTCTATTACGCAAAAGCCTGTTATTAGCACTTTGCCTTTTTCAGTGTTTACCAGTACAGACATACCGCCGGGCGAGTGCGCAGGCGTGTAGATCATCTTTATACCAGGTAGGATATCTGCATCACCTTTCAGAGATATGATCCGATTATTTTCCTCGGCATCTAAGATAAAGTCTTCCATATATCTAAAGTCGAGCGGATGCGGGTCATGGATCTGTTTTAGCTCGTTTTCATGAACGTAAAATATTGCGTTCTTGCACTTTGAATCATTTTCACAGTGGTCGTTATGCAGATGAGTGTGAATTACTATGTCTATATCTTCTGGGGTGAGATTATACTTCGAGAGTCCTTCCTCGAAGCTATATATTTTTGTCCCCAGGGCATCAACTCTGTCTTTGGACTTTAGGGGCATAAACTCGCCTGTGTCAATTAGAATATTTTTGCTGCCACCTTCTAAATACCAACTATAAATAGGTACCACAAAAGGTTTGCCATAGTTAAACTGATACGTCATCATACTCTTGTCAAAACTTTTGCTTCCTAAGACTATTGGATGAATCTTATATTTAATTTCTTCCAATCTAATTTCCTCCTAAATGTTTTTATATATATTATTCTATCACAATATATGAATATGGTTATAATAATATTTCTTATAGAAATATTAGCCCTCACGATTTGTTATAGATTTTTAAGCACCAGGCATAATTTCTGATTTATAATATAATTTATCTGCATGCTGTTTTGAATTGAGTTTTAATGAAATAGCACAAGAAGAATAAATTAAATAAGGAGGCCTGTTATGAACATAATAGCTGTGAATGGCAGCCCAAGAAAGGATTTTAATACAGGAACACTGCTAAAATGGGCTGTTGATGGGGCGCTTTCAAAGGGTGCGAGTGCTGAGATAGTTCATCTTTATGACTTAAGTTACAAGGGGTGCATAAGCTGCTTTAACTGTAAGCTTAAGAATGGCAAGAGCTATGGCAGGTGTTCAGTAAAAGATGACTTAGAGCCTGTTTTAAGAAAAATTGAAGAGGCAGACGCTCTTATTTTAGGCTCTCCAATTTTTTTCTCCAATGTAACTGGTCAGATGAGATGCTTCATAGAAAGACTTGCGTTTCCATATTTGGTTTACGATGAGCAGTATTCTACCCTTTTTAAGAGAAAGATCCCTGTTGGATTTATTTATACTATGGGCGTGAACGAGAAGATGATGGAGGAGCTCTCCTACAAGAAGATATTTGAGAGAACAGAATTTTCGCTTGCAAGAATATTTGGCTCTATAGAAACTATGTATGTCACAGACACTTATCAGTTTAGCACTTATTCGAAATATGTGGCGCCAAAGTTTAACGTAGAAGCAAAAGCGAAAAGGAGAGCAGAGGAGTTTCCAAAAGACTGTCAAAGGGCTTATGAAATGGGCGAGAGGTTTGCCGAGTCGAAAAATAGCCTTTAATCGGAGCTCTGGTTCATAAGCCAATACACTATGCCAAGTATCAATACCAGAAAGCCAAGCACTATTACTTCTGTAGAGTTGTGAGGTTCTAAGGAAAATATCAATATTTTTCTGAGCATAGCTGCCATTGCAAGGCTTATAAATATATTGAGGGCAAATTTTTTGCCCTTTAGCCTTTTTAGCTCTTCTTCTAAAAGCTCTCTAATTGTCCAGATTATAAGCATAGCTCCAAGGATATTTATTACGCTGCTCTCAAATGATGAAGTGCTCCTTATGAAGTTATAAATATCAGATAAAAACAGGACAAATATCATAAAGCTTGTAAACACAAGGGCCAATATAAGGGCAATGTCAAAGTAATAAGATATCTTTGAGCTGATTCTAACTATCTTGCTTTCTATGTTTGTTCGAGCAATATAAATTTTATTTTCGTCTACATAAGAACTGGTTAGTATGTCAAGATTTATGTCTAAGATCTTGTCGACTGATTCTCTACAGTTTATTCTTTCCTCTTCGTTTGGACAGGACAAAAGAATCGTCTGATGAATGAAATATCTTACAAAGCTCATTGTTGCGCTAACGTAGTGTGTAGGCAGGCCCATATCGGCATGAACGTGTCCAATCTTTTGAGTTCTTATAATATAGCTTTCGTCGTATTTGCCACAGAATAATTCCAAAAACCAGGCTTTGAACCTTTCTCTGTGTCTTTTTCTGACTTCAGTATTGCCGAGAAATTTGTTATAATCAGGAAACGTGCTCAAAAAGCTATAAAGGGCATCTAAAAAGTTATCGGCGTTTTGTCTTGCAGCAGGGCACAGGGATTCAAGGTTGTCCTTATCTATTTCTTTGAAATTATAAATTTTTTTTATGCTTTCAGAACTTTCCAAGTGTTTACCCCTTTTTCAATAATTAATTTAATTTTAACACAAAAAAATATTTGTTTGTGTAAGATTTGCTGATAGGCTTTATAGAGTTTATCGAAGAGATTCCAAGGAGGTACTATGTTTGATATAGAGAACTTTGATCCAGAAAATAGATTAAACGAATCGGCTATATATGGCCTTTTAAATCTTGATACGGATCGTTTGCTTATGATTGCCAGGAAGATAAAGGATAAGTATTCTTCATCTTTTGAAGCCTGTTCGATTATCAGCTACAAGACAGGCAGCTGTACCGAAAATTGCTCTTTTTGTGCTCAATCCTCTCACTTCAATACAGGAGTGGACTTTAGAAAAGTTAGCGTTGAAGATGTAGTTTCAAAGGCAAGATTGATGAAAAATTATGGATCCAAGAGGTTTTCTCTGGTCTCGAGTGGGAGAGGCCCTACAAGTGCTGAGATGGATGAAATATTGCCAGTTTTTGAGAAACTTAAAGATGAAGTGGATATTGGGCTCTGCGCGTCTTTGGGGATAGTCAAAGAAAGAGATCTAATCAGGTTAAAAGAAGTGGGAGTTACCACATATCACCACAACCTCGAGTCTTCAAGGAGTTTTTTTGAGAATATATGCAGCACTCATTCGTATGATGAGAGAATTGAGACTATCGAGGCTGTTAAGAGCGTAGGTCTCACTCCATGTGTCGGTGGGATCATAGGCTTGGGCGAGACCTTTGATCAAAGAGTAGAATTTGCAATTACTCTCAAAAACCTTGGTATAAAGTCTGTGCCATTTAACGTTCTGATACCTATTAAGGGCACTCCTCTTGGAGGCATTAAAGTTCTTGAGAAATCAGATGTGTTGAAAACGCTGGCAATATTTAGGATTGTTTTGCCCTTTGCTACTATCAGGCTTTGTGCTGGGCGAGAAAGTATTCTTGGAAAATATCAAAAGTTAGCGCTAAATTCCGCCGCCAATGCATTGATGATAGGGGGGTATCTTACCAGACCAGGAGAAGAGATAGAAAGAGACCTTGAGCTAATAAGAGACTTAGAGCTAATTAAAGTTTAAATGAATGTAATTTGCCCAGAGAACTTGTATTCTCTCTGGGCAATAAAATTACGATGGGAGTAAATTTGGGAAGATAGAAGTGATTACCATAAGCAAGGTTAAGACTATTAAGATGATAGTTGTGAGCCATGCGATTATATTAAATGTTCTTGAATTTGTATATTCGCCCATTATATCTTTGTTATTTATGATCTTTAGCATGTATAGGAGCACAAATGGCAGTATTACACCATTTATAACCTGAGACCAAAACATTATAGGTATTAGGGGAGCGTGTGGTATCAATATTGCAATTGCGCCCACCAAGATTAAAAAAGTGGTTAGAGCGTAGAAAACTGGCGCCTCTTTCCAAGTAAAATCAAGTCCTGCATTAAAGCCAATAGCCTCGCACACATAATAGGCGGTGGCAAGGGGGAGTATACAAGCAGAAAAAATAGACGCGTTGAAAAGTCCTATTGCAAATAGTGTGGATGCGAAATTTCCCGCAAAAGGTGCCAGAGAGAGAGCTGCGTCCTTTGCATCAACTATATTTACCTTGTGCACAAAAAGAGTTGCCGCACAGCTAACCACAATGAAAAGGGCTATCACGTTTGTCATTATGTTTCCTGTTATTACGTCTAGCCTTATATACTTGTACTCTTTTTCTGTTAGGCCCTTCTCGACAGTAGCAGATTGAATATAGAATTGCATCCAGGGGGTAATGGTAGTTCCTATAAAGCCTATAAGTATAGATAAGAACGAGGCGCTAAATTCGATATGAGGCGTAACCATATTTCTGGCAACCTCTCCCCAAGGTGGATTCGCCATAAAGGCAGATGGTATATAACAAAGATATATAAGACATGCAAATAAAAATATTCTCTCTACAAATCTATACGAGCCTTTTAAAACCGTCCACCATACAAATATTGCGCAAATAGGAATTGAAATGTATTTGCTTATATTAAAGATTTCCATACTTGCAGCAATGCCTGCAAATTCAGATATGGTGTTTCCAAAGTCGGCTACTAGTATCCCTATGAGTATCAAGAAGGTCATTTTTACGCCAAAGTTTTCACGAATCAGGTCCGCTAATCCCTTTCGAGTTACCGCACCCATTCTTGCAGCCATTTCCTGAACTACTATAAGTGCGATTGTCATAGGGATTAATACCCAGAGAAGCTTATAGCCTGTTGTAGCACCAGCTATAGAATAGGTAGCTATTCCACCAGCGTCGTTGTCTACGTTTGCCGTAATTATCCCAGGACCCATTATGGCTAAAAATAGCAGTATTCTTTTAAAAATTGAGAGCTTGTTCTCCATCTTATTCCCCTCCTTCTCGCAAAAACTTTTTCAGTGAGTCAAACCTTGAGAAGGTGTCAGCATCGCTTCTATCGGGCATAAGAAGTCTCAGCACATCATCTACCGTAATCATTCCGAGAAGTTTGTTTTCGTTATCTACCACAGGCATTGTAAATAGATTATATTTAGCGAATATTTCAAGAGCTTTGTCGTGATGATCGAAATGATTAAGACTTATAATGTTTTTTTGCATAACATCTTTTATTTTTTCGTCTGGCCTACAGATCAATATCTCTCTTAAAGATACTACCCCTATGAGTCTTTCCTCGCTGTCAACTACGTATGAAACATAGATGGTTTCTACTTCTTCTGCTATTTTTTTAATTTTGTTTAGTGCCTCTTCTGAAGTCTCATCTCCAGTAAGGGTTATATAGTCTTTTGTCATCAACGATCCTACGTCTTCGTCTTCATAGTTCATCAGTTCTATTACTTCATTTGCTTCCTCTGGATCCATATGTTCGAGTATTTCTTGAGATTTCTCTTCATCTAACTCGCTCAAAATGTCTGCTGCGTCATCAGATGGCATCTCTTCCAAGATATCTGCAGCCCTCTCTGCGTCAAGAGAGTCAATGACGTTTACCTGAGTTTCAATATCAGCCTCTGCCAATACCTCTGCAGCGCTTTCTATGTCAAGACTTTCTATTATTTTGTCCCTATCTGTCTGGCTAAGGTCTTCAATAATATCGGCAATATCAGCAGGGTGAAGGTCCTTTAGCCCTTTGTATTCAGTAGATAGCTGCAGACTCGATGTCCTTTTGCTGATTGGAGCAAGATAGCTCCAGCTAATCAGTTGAGGCCTGACCTTATTTTCTAAAAAATTTATACCCAGTCTTCTTAGAATCCCTGAAAAACCTATATCGATCGCAAGGAGTATCAATTTTTTTTCTAAACCCTTGACAAAAAAAGAAACTTTTATGTCATTTACCCTGACTATTTTCTTTCCTTTAAGGTTTATGAGCTGTTTGTCAAGTATCCACTTTACTATGTAGATGTCTTCATCTCTTGCCACGATGTCAGCTGCCTTTTCAAGGGTAGTATCAAGAATTATTGAATCTTTAGTCCACTCTTTTATGTGGTTTATGTTTATTAGCTTATTAGAACCTTTTAAAAACTTGATGCCTCTTCCAATCGGGATATTTTTGTCCCAACAAATAGCTATATCTCTAAGATTGGCAACTTTCTTTTTATCTTTATCAAATATAGATTGATTGATCTGTGTGCTTAGATAAAATTCTGAAATAAGTTTCACATAAGACACAATATACCTCCTTACATTTTGGTGATTTGCAAAATTCAAATTCAAAGAATTTTAAACAGCATAAATCTGGTATATCATCCATGCAAATCACCTCCGTAAGAAAATATATTCATTTGAAAGTTTAACAGATTTAAATTGCTATGTAAACATTGTAAAGTCTATTCTAAATTCTGAGAATTTATAATATAATAATATAAATATTTGGAATTTTTTTTCTTAAAATCTATGAATATTATGTTAGGAGGATAGCATGAAGAAGGTTTTGGCATACCAAATGATATCTGAAGTTTTTAAGACTTTGGCTCACCCCCTCAGAATTCAGATATTGTTAACGTTAAGTGAACAAGAAAGGTGCGTATGCGAGCTCTTAAGAGAGATAGGTGTAGAGCAGTCAAATCTGTCCCAGCACCTTAGGATTCTTAAAAAGCAAGGCATTATAGATTCCAGAAAAGATGGCCAAAAAGTTTTTTATAAAATACTGTTGCCGTCAGTTATGGATCTTGTCATAGATGCAAAGAAGACCTTGAACGATCAGGCAAAAGGACACGAAGAATTGTATAAGAATTTAAGAAGTATTTAATCGTTTTGCAATTTTGATATGTTAGAATTATTATAATTATCAAATATGTGGAGGTAGGCTATGGAATGGTTTAGGTCTCTTTTTTGCACTACTTGAGCCACATCCACCTTTCAGATGGCATGGATTGCCATCACTTGCTTTTTTAGTATGAAATTATGGATAAGAGGGCGCAAAAAATAATTTGTGCCCTCTTACTGTGTTGATACATATTAAATTTCTATTTTTGCTCCGAGCAGTTTGACGAATTCTCTAAGCCAAAGCGGGTGGTTTGGCCATGCTTGAGCTGTTACAAGATTCTTGTCTATCACTACGTCCTGATCAACCCAATTGGCGCCTGCAATCATACATTCAGTAGCACATGCTGGATAGCTGGTAATCTTTCTGCCAGCCAATACACCGCAAGCGGCTAATAGTTGGGAACCGTGGCAGATAGATGCAACTGGTTTGTCCAAGCTAAAGAATTTTTTTGTAACCTCTACAACTTCGCTGTACCTTCTGATGTACTCAGGGGCCCTTCCTCCAGGTATTACCAATCCTAAATAATCTTCTACCTTGACATCCTTTGTGGCTATGTCCACTGGTATCCTGTGGCCTGTTAACTCAATGTAGGTATCAAGGTTTGTAAAGTCGTGCACTACAAGCTGAAGCGTGTCTCCTGCCTTCTTGTTTGGGGCGCTAATTTCTACGTCATAGCCCAAGAGCATCAAGGCCTGTTGGGGGACTTTTACTTCATAGTCCTCTGCGCAATCGCCCGTTAAGATTAAAATTTTTGGCATAAAATACCTCCTTAAAGCTATATTAGTAATTATTTATATTTTAACATTAAGATTATCAAAATTAAATTAAGACTTTCATTGATATGTCTATATATCTTGCCCTTCTAATAAGAGATGACATAGATATAAATTCTACTCCTGTTTTAGACACGTCTTTGATATCCTCTTCCTTTATTCCTGATGCCTCAACAAGATACCTTTTTTTCGATTGGGATATGATCTCGGTTGCAACCTTTAGCTCCTGTGCCGACATATTGTCTAACAATATCGCGTCCACTCTGCCATCTGACAAAACAGCTTTCAGGTCTTCAATATTGCCAACCTCTATCTCGATTTTGGTTAAGAGCTTTGATGTTTTTAGCGAGTTATCAATAGCAGATTTGATTGAACCAAATATAGCTATATCGTTGTCCTTTATAAGTATCCCGTCAAAAAAACCAGATCTATGATTTCTTCCTCCTGCAAGATTTATGGCATACTTGTGCTCTGGCCTAAACAATGGGTCGTTTTTTCTTGTATCGAGCAAGAATACGCTTCGGTCTGAGTCTGACAGAACCTCGTTTACGTGAGTGGCTATTCCTGACAGTTCAGATAAAATATTACAAATTGTTCTTTCAGCCTTTAAAAGTACGTTTGCGTTTCCAGATACGTACATAATGGTCTCTCTGGAAGAAGTCTTCTCTCCATCTCTTTTTATAATGTCAAATTTATAACTTTCAGACTCCTCGAAACCTTCAAGAAAAAATCCCTCTTCAACAATTTTTATAATTGTAGGTATGAATATAGTCCCTGCAATCAATGCGTTCTCTTTGAAGATTATTTCAAATTTTGAATATGGATAGCCATCTTTTCTATAAAAATCAAAACCTAAGTCGTGATGTATTCTCTCTTTCAGAACATCCTTGAAGTTCATAAAGTGTCCTCCCTATAATGCGCTCCTTTGCTCAGTCTATTTCTTCTTGCGCAAGACGTGATCTCTATTGCTATCTCAATAGTATTTCTCAGACCGATTAGCTCGTCAGAAAGTTTTGACGTTCTGTACATTTCCACTATCTCTACAGAAAGCATCATCAGAGCCCTCATTGCTTTTAGAAGCTCTGTTTCAGAGCGAACAATGCCTACTCTTTCCCACATTATATTTTTTATTTTTGAAAGATATTCGTCAATTAGTGTAAAGTCTGGCTCTTTTAAAATAAATCTTTCGTCCCAATCCGATATTTGAAAGGATTCTATATCTTCTTTGGAGAAGTTGCCAATGATGTTCTCGGCAGATCTTATCCCCCAGACAAGACCTTCCAGAAGAGAGGTGGAGGCGAGCCTGTTTGCTCCGTGAAGTCCTGTGCACGATGCCTCTCCTATAGCATAAAGCCTTGCTAAATTAGTTTTTCCCCATTCATCGACCCTTATGCCGCCGCACAGGTAATGAGATGCTGGCGCTACTGGTATTAGGTCTTTTCTTATGTCAATCCCGCATTCAAGACAGTCAGAAAATATCTTTGGGAATCTCTCTTCGAGCTTTATGCCCCTTTTCATAATTGGTTCGCATGAGAGCCAGACATTTTTTGTGCCGCCTTTTTTCATCTCTTTATATATGAGCCTGGTTAGCTCGTCCCTGGGCAAGAGCTCAGACTCTACAAACCTTTCCTTTTTATCATTTAACAGTATTGCACCCTCTCCTCTAACAGATTCTGATATGAGAAATGATTTGCAGCTGTCTTTCTTAAAGGCTGTTGGATGAAATTGAATGTATTCCATATTGATTACGTGAGCTCCTGCTCTTTTTGCCATTACGATCCCATCGCCTCTGGCGCCTTCAGGGTTGGTAGTGTATTCGTAAACCGCTCCAACTCCGCCACTTGCGATGATCGTATATGAAGCGAGCACCTTGCTTATCTTTTTAGAACCTCTCTCAAGGATGTATGCTCCAAGAATTTTTGTGCCTTGATATATCGCATCTCTATTTTTTGAATGGTGGGTTGTGCTTATCAGATCTATGGCGGTAGTTGACGAGAGTATATTTATATTTGGATGCTTTTTTGCCTCTTGAAAAAGCGCTTTTTGTATGGCAAGTCCTGTTTGATCTGCCACATGTATAATTCTATTTTTTGAGTGGCCTCCTTCAAGTGTTTTGTGAAGATTGCCAAACGAGTCCTTATCGAAATTTATCCTAAGCCTGTCTATCAAAAGATATTTAACCAGTACAGGGCCATCTTCTGCGATAATCTTTATAGCGCTTTCTCTTCCAACCTCGTCTCCTGCCTCCTCAATATCTGTTTCTATTAGTTCGACCGAGTCGTCTTCTCCCCACCAAACTATGCCTCCTTGCGCATATTTGGTGTTAGACTCTTCTGGATCCTCTGAGCGATTGATTACTACTACATTCTTACCTCTGTCTGCCAGTTTTATTGCGCACGTAAGGCCTGCAATACCTGCTCCTATTATTAAAATTTCGCATTCAATTGTGCTCATTTTATTTCTAACATCCTCATTATTGCAATTCTTGCTTTTTCGGCGATTTTCTGAGGCAGGTATATGACATTTTCTTTAATTTCTGTTTCTTCTGTATCTGAAATTAGGATTTCATATTTGTCATCTTTCAGGGATTCAAGGAGTTTCTCAAATGTATTCGCTTTCATATATTCGCATTCTGCGAAATCTATTGGCAAAAATCCTTTTTCTGGAACCTCTTTCCTAAGTCTATATATCATCCCCTTTTCAGTGCCCACGACAAAGTTTTTCGCTGAAGAATTTTTTGCAGATGATATCATCTGTTCGGTGGAAACTATGTAAACCCTCTTTTGAAGGTTTTTGTCTTTTTTTGTCATATTGTATAGGTCAAAACTGCAACTAGACTCAGGGTGTATTAAGAAGTCGCTTTCTGGGTGCTTTTCTATTGCTTTTAAGATATAGTTTAGATCTATTTTCTCATGTACGTGGCAATATGATTTTTCCAAGTCATAGACGTCTATGATATCTGGATCTACATCTATGCCTTCTCCCTGCAATATGTCTATCGCCCTTGCCTTCATTACCCTTCCCAGATTCCTATCTGGCAGTATCAATATCCTTTTCCCGTTGAATCTCTTTATAGCGTTTATAATTACCATGTCAGCATTTCGAGACGTACATATATAGTCACTTAAAGATTTCGTATATATGTCGCTATTAATGTAGCTTATTACGATGCCATCATATTTTTCTTTCCACCTCTTTATATACGATATGTCGATTGAATCTACAAGCGAGCAGCCTAAATTCTCTGGTCTATCTGGCACAAATAGTCTTTTTTCTTCTCCTACTACAATCTTGCTGTTTGAGCCCATAAAAAAAACTCCCTGAAAATCCACTCTTTTGCACTGTCTTTCTTTTACGAACAGACTCAGCCCTAAGGAGTCGCCTATGCTATCTGAAATTTCATGAAACTCAGGATAAAGGTAGTTGTGAGAGAGTATTGCAGAATCTTTTTTGTTCTTTAGTTCATTTATCTCTGAATAAATATCTGCAAGATCTCTGCACATCTCCAGAGTGTATCTCCCAGGATAAAGATCGTCTGCGTATCTATTAAATAGATCGTGCCATTTAGTGCCTAAAGAATTGACAGAAATCTTCTCGTACAAAATGTTCACCCCTTGGTTTTGATTGTCTTAATTTAAGTTTATATTTTAGATTGGGATTTGTACATATCAATTTCTTATGAGTATATCAACTTTCTTTATATATGGTCAAATAACTCAACAAATAGCCTACATTTCTATATTGGGCATATAACTATATTTATATAAATATATTTGACTTATCAATTTTATAAGATATACAATATACTTATTATAAACATCTAATTGACTTATGTTTGTAATTTAGGAGGTGGTGGATTATAGAATTTATTCTGGTTTTATGCGCTTTAGAATAGATGCAGATGTTAGAGTGATCGGGTTTGTATGTTTTTTGTTGCAGCGATTAAATTATTACTTAATCTAGATGGAGGTCTCAACATGTCAAACAGTAAAGATGATGTTGTACAAAGTGCTCCGCCAAAATCAAGATGGACCGATCTTTACCTAAAAGAAGATTGGTGGGCTATTTGGCTTGGGCTTTTTGTTGTTTTGGCTGCATATTTTGCTTTTACTTCGGGGAGTTCTTTTGTAAAAGCAATTGCTATTAATCCAGGGGGTCTAAAGTGGGACAATGTAGGTCAGATCTTTGCACACCTTGGAGCAAACGCTCCTCAGTATATTATGCAGTATGTATTTTGGTTGATCTTTTTTACCATTTCTACAGCAATTATGGGGGTTAAGCCTTCCAAATTTATACCATCTTTTACCCTTCTTTATATCTTTTCTATTATAATTTTTGCTATTGGTGGCTGGAAATATGCACAATATTTCAACCTTGAGCCCCCGTTAGTTGCCCTTGTTCTGGGTCTTCTCCTTGCAAACGTTTTGCCCATCCCACGTTGGCTGGACGATGGCTTTAGGGTTGAATACTATATTAAGACTGGTATAGTCCTTCTTGGCGCTACATTTCCTATCGCGCTTGTTGTCTCTGCTGGGCCTGTTGCGTTGACGCAGGCTACAGTAATCTCTGTGATAACCTGTTTAACTATATTTTTTGTTGGGACAAAGTATTTTAAGCTCGACAAGAGATTTGCAACAATTTTAGGCATGGGCGGTGCAATATGCGGCGTCTCGGCCGCTATGGCTGGAGCTAGTGCAGTTGGAGCGAAGAAGGAACACCTTTACTCTACGGTCACTTTGGTTGTTATAGCTGCATTGATAATGATCATCGTGCTTCCATTTGTATCGAAGGCGCTTGGTTTACCTGCTGGTGTTGCGGGCGCATGGATTGGAACTTCGGAGTTTGCTGATGCAGCGGGCTTTGCTGCTGCAGTATCCTATGGTCACATGGTTGGTAATGAAACTTCGGCTCTACATGCCTTTACCTTGATGAAGGTTATAGGTAGAGATATGTGGATAGGTATCTGGTCATTTGTTTTTGCACTTATAGCATGTATGAAGTGGGAAAAGGAAGAGTGTGGAGTAGCCCCTTCTCCAATGGAGATATGGTGGCGCTTTCCGAAGTTCGTTATAGGGTTTTTTGTGGCATCTATCATAATGACTTTGGTTACATCAGGATATTCGGCTGCAGAGTTCGCTAAGAACGTTAACCCTAACTTGATAGCTCCTATTTCTTCTCTTAGAACATGGACCTTTATATTTTGTTTTGCAAGCATAGGTCTGACTACCAGATTCAAGGATCTTAAGTCGGTTGGATGGGCTGCCACTGCTGCATTTTCAATAGGAGTTGTGGTAAACGTGTTCCTTGGATGGTTTATGTCTACACAGGTGTTTTATGGTTTCTGGAGCGTTTTAAAATAATGAAAAGTTTGCAAAATTGTTCCAAGTGTTCTTTTTTTATGAACGATCCTGGGAAATTTGAGAAAACCTTTCCAGGCTTTACTGTATTGAGCTCTGCATACGGCAGCACTAGGGCAGATGCGGGACTTTGTATGAAGAATGACAGAATTTTTCTTCCATCAAGAAAGGCTTGTAAGGAATTCGTTCCAAAGTAAAAAATTGCCACGAGACAAGTATTTTGTCTCGTGGCAATAGTATCTTTAATTAAAACTTATACCTGTCTAACTCGCTCTTTAATTCTTTTGCTCTTTCAGTCAGCTTATTTACTTCGGTGTCAATTTGCTCTGCCATTGTTTCGCTCTCCTGAGCAGATGCCGCCACCTCTTCGCTGGATGCCGCCATCTCTTCGCTGGTAGCTGCAATTCCTTCTACGTTTGTGGATATCTCTTTGGCCGCTGCCGCCATCTCTTCGCTTGATGCGCTGTTTTCTTCTGAAAGTGCTGCAAGGTTTGATACCTCTGTTTCAATTTCCTGTACTCCCTTGGTAATAGTAGTTATATTTTGTGTTGTCATATCTATCTTTTCAGAGAGTCTCTCTATTGCGTTTAATATATTCTTAAATGCCTCGCTTGTTCTATCGCTCATTGACGATCCTCTTAGGACGCCTTCTTTCGTTTCGTTCATGGAGCTTGCAGCCTTCTCTGTCTCTTTTATCGTCTGATTTATCATATTTCCAATTTCAACTGCTGCTCTTTGTGACTCTTCAGCTAATTTTCTAACCTCGTCAGCTACCACTGCAAAGCCTCTTCCCGCATCTCCAGCCCTTGCTGCCTCAATTGCTGCGTTTAGGGCAAGTAGATTTGTCTGCTCTGCTATTCCTGATATCACGTCCACAATCTTGCCTATTTCAAGAGACCTCTCTTTGAGGCCGTTCATCACGCTTGAGAGATTCTCTACAGAATTGACTATAGCGTTCATAGTGTTTTGTGTCTCCTGAATTATCTTTGCGCCCTCTCTTGCGTCCTTATTTACGTTGTTGGTAAGATCGTCTACTGCCTTTGCATCTGTTGCAATCTGCTCAGATCTGTCAGCTATTGCGCCTGTCTTTTCTGACAGGTTTGTGGCGCTCTTTGCCAGTGACTCAGAACCTGATGCGATAGAGTCTATTGCACTCAGAAGCTGCTGAACCTGATTTGATATTTCCTGAGCGCTCTGAGACAGATTGGTAGCTGCATCTGCCATATTCTCGCTTGCCTTCTTGCTTTCTCCTGCTGCGAGCTTGGAAGAGTTCGAAGATACCAGCATATCCTTACTAGACGAATGTATTTCGCTTTGTATTACGTTTATCTTTGACAGTATCTCTACCAGATAAAGCCTTAACTTTTCTGTGGCATCCTTTATCCTTCCCAGCTCGTCTTTGTTCATCTCAGGGAGCTTAAGCGTAAAGTCGCCAGTAGAAAGATCCTCTATGCCCTTGGTAAGAGAGTTGATAGGCTTTGCTATAGATCTCTTTATAAAAGCGAAGAAAATGCCTATCAAGACGATACATACTAAAATTATTGCGCCAATTAACGACAGAACTATATTTCTAAAATAATTATCGTATTCTGCAGTGTTTATTGAAGTAGAATTCATACCTATTATATTACCGCTTGTATCCTTAATGGGCCCAAAGCGTGTAAGGTAGCTCTTGCCGCCATGTTCAGTTTTTACAATAGGACTTTCGCCCTTTTTCAAGACTTCTTCTATTATTTTCTGACTCTCTTGTTTCGTGCCTACTTTAATGTCTTCAAAAGTAGTGGCTACCCTTTCATCTCCCAGAAACCAGGTTACATCTGAACCGGTATCTTTTTTTAGCTGGTCTACGAATAGATTAGAGTCAGAAATCTTTCTGCCTATGTGTATTGTTCCTATAAGTTTTCCGCTGTCGTCGTAAATAGGATCATAAGCCCTTATTGCTAGCTTTACTAGTTTTGCAGTTTCAAAGCCTGCTCCCGACTTTCCTGACAGAGCTGCCTTTATCGGGGGTTGAGCGCTAAGATCGGTTCCAACAAAATTTTGTCCAAGAGTGGTATATATTACTTTGCCAGTTTGATCGGTAACTATGCAAAAGAAATCTGGATTTTCTTTTAAATCTAAAAATGAATTTACGAGGGTTGATAGGGCATTCATGTTGTTTGACTGTATATCTGCCTTGATCCTTTGAGTATTTGCAACGTCTTTTGTTAAGCCTCTTACATAATTTTCAATTCCGCCTACATCCTTGTCTATCATTCTGTCAGAAAGAATAGTAACTTTTTGCATCATAGTTTGATTGTAGCTGTTCATCTGGAAGGATACTATACAAATAACTAAAAGACCGATAACTACGAATGATAGCGTGGAAGCTAAAATTAGCTTGGCTTGCAAAGACATGTTTTTGAACATTTTTACCCCCTAAATATTAGTTTTTAGCAGTAATTATTACAATGTTTATTGTTATATAAGTTTATTATTTTGTCAATAGAGCCCTTTTAGCAG